>CAZAJH010000082.1:0-7862 GCA_964485385.1 uncultured Flavobacterium sp. | reverse complement strand
CGATGGCTTCTTCTATCGTATTCAATTGTAAAAAATTTTCTGACATGGCAGTTGGTATGTAGTTGAGTAAATAGTTTATTTTTCTGCTAGAAGTTTTTTGCAAACGGAAGCGTTGTACCAATAAA
The DNA here is from genome assembly GCA_964485385.1 of uncultured Flavobacterium sp. GTDB lineage: Bacteria > Bacteroidota > Bacteroidia > Flavobacteriales > Flavobacteriaceae > Flavobacterium. The sequence continues at coordinate 7,737 of CAZAJH010000082.1, read as the reverse complement.
TCAAAAAGTAAAAAGGAAATCCGATGACCAAAGCTACTTCCATGCCCGGTTCAATAGGTTGCCCGGTTATTTGGGAAAGTTGCGTTATTTTCTGTTGCGCTTTACCTACAAAAAAGAGTTCGGCTACAACCAGCAAACCAAAAAGAACAAGTAAGGCAACAATATTGGTGTTGTTTTTGGCTATGAAAAACGAGAGTATCGCCAATACATTCAATACCAGCGCTATCCAACTTATTTTATGAAACGAATTGACAATGGGTTCAAGGGTTTTTACATTAAAATCAGTATGGCTTACTACCACAGTTTCACTAGTATCATCTGAAAGTATGCCCTCTTCGTCTTTCAATTTTTTGCGAGCGAATAGTTTCAGTAGAGGATCAAAAATCCCATCAAAAGTAAACATGCCTCCAATGTCGTTGGTGGCTCTGTAAGTTAAAATAATGGCAAGTGGACTCAAAACCATAGATGACATCCAAGTTCCTACAAAAGGAGTAATACCGTTTTCTTGTGCTACTTTTTTTCCAAAAGTATTGATAAAATGGAAAATGATAAAAATACCCACGGCAAAAACAATCGGTAAACCCAAACCACCTTTACGTATGATAGCACCAAGTGGAGCGCCTATGAAAAACATCAAAAGACAGGCAAAAGCAATTACAAATTTATCATACAATGCGATCCAGTGCGAATTGATGTTTTTTTGTTTTTCACCCATATCTAGTTTTGAGAAATCGAGTGTAAAAATAGTTCCCTCTACGTTATTTTTTGCAATATTGTACAACTGAAGTCGCTGCTCATTAGGTAACCTATTCATGTGTTCTTCAATTCCTTTGAACGGCTCAATAGCATTGCTTTTTTGAACACTAAAGGAGTTGGTATTGATGCGTTGGTAAATATTTTCTGCGTACGATTTTAGGTCTTTGTTGTAGTTCGTGCTCAGCGAATCAATAGTATAGCGTAATTCGCTAATATTAAGCATGTTGTTGGTGTTTGAGATTTCGCCAGTGTCAGTATTGGTATTTAGTTTAGATAAATCGATATTGATTACATCTCGTTCAAAAGTGGCTTTGGCGAAAGGCATGCGCTGGCGCTCTTCGTATTTTTTTGGAAAAATATCTTCGTAATAATACCCATCGTAGAGCAATAATTTTAATGTATTTGAATCCTCACTACTAATGAGTTCACCTCGTTTGGCTCTGATGATTGTTTTGTTGCCTTCTCCGCTATTGGATTTGATGTGGATGATTACGTCCGTAAGAAAATTGCCATCTTCACCTGATTTTTTAGCCACTTTGATAGTGTAATTTCCAATCTCGCTGAACTGGCCTTCGGCTATAGCCATGGCTGGTTTTGCCTGAGCAATGTTTCTCCTAAAATTGATGAATTTATACTCGGCGTAGGGGATAACATTATTCGCAAAAAAAAAGGCAACAATACTCAGTAAGAAGATAAAAACGGTCAGGCTGCGCATGGCACGTTGCAACGAAATTCCGGATGACTTCATGGCTGCAAATTCGTAGTTTTCGGATAAACTCCCGAAAGTCATAATGGAGGCTAAAAGAACCGATAATGGCAACACCATTGGAACAATTCGTGGCATTGAAAAAACCAAAAATTTCATAACCATAAAGAAATCAAGGTCTTTTCCGGCTAGCTCAGAAATAAACAACCAAACGGTTTGAAGTATGAATATAAAAAACAAGATTACAAATACCGTGGTAAATGTAATCATGAACGTTTTAAGCAAATACTTATCTAATATTTTCACAAATGCTAATCTAATTTATTGATGTAGTAATTGGGATATTTATTGGCTACAAAGATAAATTGATTTTTTGATAAAGGCTGGTTGGTTTTAAAAGAATTAACAGTTAGTGTTGTTTTTGTTCCGTTTTTACCAACTTCAATCAAGTTGTATATGTGTTTGGTTTGGGTATCAATGCCCAGTAAGACTTCTTTTCGTTGGTCTTTGCTGCTGTTTGGAATCAATTTGATGTACTGAATTTTACGTCCTTTTACATTTTGCAAAATGTCCATCGAATATTTGTATCCACTGTTAAAAAAAGTCAGCATTTTGGCTGGTGTAACCGATTTTTCATCGCTATCGTTAACAGAAGAAACGGTTACTTCTTCATCTTCTGGAACTACAGTATAGGTTTTTTTGCCATCAAAAATTTTAGTGGCACCCATAAAATTCAATACATATTTATTGCCTTCAATGGTGACATTTCCTTTGCTCTCTTGGTTGATGTTTTCTTTTGTATTATTCAAATTGTACTTAAAATCGATGGTGATGTTTTTGTAACTTTTGATTTTAGCCGTTACATCATCCAAAAGTTCTTTTGCTTGTTTGTCTTGCGCTTGCGTGGAAAAGGCAATAAAAAATACCAAAGCAATAGAAAATAATTTGTTCATTTTACTCGTTGTTTTGTTCATTATTAAAAAAATGTTCCAAAGCTACTAGATCCGGAATATTGACACTACGGGCTTTGCTACCTTCAAACGGACCCACAATTCCTGCGGCTTCCAATTGATCAATCAATCTTCCTGCTCTGTTATAGCCTAGTTTCAACTTCCTTTGCAATAATGATGCCGAACCTTGTTGCGCGGTTACAATTATTTCTGCTGCTTCTCTAAACATCGAATCTCTTTCTGAAATATCAAACTCTAAATTAACGCTAGAGCCTTCTTCACCAACGTATTCAGGAAGTTGATAGGCAGTGGCATAGGCTTTTTGAGATCCGATAAATTCTACAATTTTTTCCACTTCAGGAGTGTCAACAAAAGCACACTGTACCCGAACCAAATCATTGCCATTCGAAAACAATAAATCACCACGACCAATCAATTGATCCGCACCACCTGTGTCTAATATGGTTCTTGAATCAATTTTAGATGTAACTCTAAACGCAATTCGCGCCGGGAAGTTGGCCTTAATCATACCCGTAATGACGTTAACCGACGGGCGTTGTGTAGCAATAATCAAATGGATACCAATGGCACGCGCTAACTGAGCCAATCGGGCAATGGGAGTTTCCACTTCTTTTCCAGCGGTCATTATCAAGTCGGCAAACTCATCCACTACCAATACGATGTAAGGTAAAAAGCGGTGACCGTTCTCTGGATTTAGTTTCCGTTGTTTGAACTTTTCGTTGTATTCTTTGATGTTACGCACCATAGCGTCTTTCAACAACGAATAGCGATTGTCCATTTCGATACAAAGCGAGTTCAATGTGTTGATTACTTTGTTGTTATCGGTTATGATGGCATCCTCGGTATCGGGTAACTTAGCTAAATAATGACGTTCTATTTTGTTGAACAAAGTCAGTTCTACTTTTTTCGGATCAACCAAAACAAATTTTACTTCAGCCGGATGTTTTTTGTACAACAATGAGGTCAGAACAGCATTCAAACCAACTGACTTTCCTTGACCAGTAGCACCTGCCATTAATAAGTGAGGCATTTTAGCCAAATCGACTACAAAAGTTTCGTTGGAAATGGTTTTACCCAAAGCAATAGGCAATTCCATTTCTGCCTCTTGAAATTTGGCAGCCGAAATCACCGTTTTCATGGGTACCATAGTCGGATTTTTGTTCGGAACCTCAATACCAATCGTACCTTTTCCTGGAATGGGTGCAATAATTCGAATTCCAAGTGCCGCCAACGAAAGAGCAATATCGTCTTCTAAGCTTTTGATTTTAGAAATACGAATTCCCGCTTCAGGAACAATCTCATATAAGGTTACAGATGGTCCAACAGTAGCCTTGATTTGCGAGATGGCAATGCCGTAATTCTTGAGTGTTTCAACAATTTTATTTTTATTTTCCTCGAGTTCTTCTTGATTGATAGTAATCCCCACCGAGGCATATTCTTTCAGTAAGTCGATGGTAGGAAATTTAAAATTAGACAACTCCAATGTGGGATCAAACTCACCAAAATCGGCTACAATTTTAGCAGCCAAGTTTTCTTCCATGATGTCTTCGTCTTGTGCTTGTTCGATCACAAAAGCTTCATCGTTTGTTTTGATAATTTGAGGTTCCACTTTGGGTGGCGCAACAGGAGCGATTGGTTCAACTGGTTTTGGTTCTGATTTCAAAGTGGGTTCCAATTCAATTTCAGAGTAACTAGAAATAGTGGGTTTGAGCGCTTCTTTATTGATTTCAAATTGCGATGTGGGTTTTAAAACTTCGCCCAAATCATAATCAGCAATTTCATCTTCTTTTTCGGCTACAGCATATTCTTCCAGGTTGTATTGGGTTGACGAAGTTTGGGTTTTCATGGCCTCGATATCATCGGTCATTTCTTTTTTCTTCTTTTCAAAAAAGATTTTAACCGCTTCGGGCGACATCTTTATTTTGAACAAAAGATACACAACCAAACCTGCTATAAGTACTAATATTGTGCCTATTTTTCCTATGAAATCTTGAAAGAAAAGATTCATTTCATAGCCAATTGTTCCGCCCAATTCGGGCAATGTAGTTGCAAAAAAACCAAAAACCATCGATAAAACAACCATGGCAAACAAGTCCCAGAACCACGTGTTTTTGAGTTTTTTTAGCGGTAAATCGAGCACCAAATACGTTCCAGTTACAAAAAACAATTTTACAAACAAAAACGAAGCCGCTCCAAACCCTCGGTGAATAAAAAAGTCGGCTAAAAAAGCTCCTATTTTACCAAGCCAATTTTGGGCGGTTTGACTCCGATCGGTTACTTGATCAACAATACTTTGGTCTTGGTGACCATACATAAAAAAGGAGACAAAAGCCAATAGCAGTCCAATTGAAAAGAGGATTAAAAAACTTCCAATCAATACGCGGTATTGTAGCTTCATTTTCCACGGAATTTTTTCCTCTGGAAGTGAATCAGCCGTTGTTTCTTTTTTTCGTGTTTTGGCCATTACGGATAAATTTCAAACAATAATAAGTTAAAATTTTGGAATATAAATAATGCAACCAATTGCAACTGCAGTTAGTGCGGCAAAAAAAACGGCTCCAGCAGCAATATCTTTGATGAAGCCTATTTTCTTATGAAACTCTGGATGCACAAAATCAGCTATTTTCTCTACGGCAGTATTCAAGCCTTCGATGCTTATCACTAGTCCAATCGCTAAGGTTTGAAACATCCATTCTTCTCTAGAAATTTCAAAATAGAATCCGGCAAAGACCAACAGGATCGCAATAAGAGATTGTACAATCACACTGTGTTCGGTAGTCGCTAATTTAATGGCGCCCTTCAACGCAAATCCCATACTTTTGAGTCGACCTGAAAAAAAAGACTTGTCTCTTTCAAACTCCATTCTACTCTTATAATGAGGCTAAAGCGGCCTCGTAATTCGGTTCGTCAGCAATTTCTCCTACTTGCTCGGTATAGGTAACCACACCGTTTTCGTCTAGGACCACCACCACGCGTGAGTGCAAACCAGCTAGCGGACCATCAACAATTTCCAAGCCATAGTCTTTTCCGAAACTACCTGTTTTAAAATCAGATAAATTCAACACATTTTCCAATCCTTCGGCGCCGCAAAAACGTTTTTGAGCAAAAGGCAAATCACGTGAAATACACAAAACTTGCGTATTTTCCATAGCACTAGCTTGGGCATTAAAAGTACGAACAGAAGTAGCGCATGTAGGTGTGTCGATACTCGGAAAAATATTCAATACCAAACGACTTCCTGCAAAATCGGCTAGAGTTGTCGTTGATAAATCGGTTTTAACTAATTGAAATTCGGGTGCTTTTGAACCTACTTTCGGTAACTCACCATTCGTGTTTATTGGATTTCCTCCTAATGTAATTGATGCCATATTTAGATATTTTTATACGAATCCAAAAGTATGAAAATTATTCGGAATAGGGAAGCAGGTTTTGTTTTATAAAATTTAACATTCTTTTCTTGCGTTATTAAATTGTTTTATTGTAATATTGCGATATAAAAATAACAATTATAATCTAACAGCTAAGCTAACAGCTAAAAGCTAATTGCTAACAGCTAAAAACTAAAAACTAATTAAAACCTATGGGCGCATCCAAATCCGACGCTTTTTCCACTGCACACAACGAAGTAGCTAATTTGTTCAAAGCTCTGTCGCATCCGGCACGTATTGCTATTGTTGAGTATTTGTTGTCGGTTGACAGTTGCATTTGTGGCGATATTGTCAGCGAATTGCCCTTGGCGCAACCTACTATTTCACAACATTTAAAAGAACTCAAAAACGCTAACATCATCAAAGGAACTATAGAAGGCACCGCGATTTGCTATTGTATCAATCCAGAAACTATGGCAAAAATGGAACAGTATTTTGGACTGATTTCCAAAAAACTACAATCTAAATGTTGTTAGATACAGACTAATTATAAAAATAAATCATGAAAATCTCAGCATTCAAAAACCGCCTCCAAGAGGTAGAAAACGTTACGATCCAATTGCCTAATGGAAGTACCATTCCAGCGCATTTTCACATTACTGAAATGGGATTGCAAACCAAACATTTTATCGATTGTGGTAACACGATCCGCGAGGAAAAACACATCACGTTTCAATTGTGGTTGGCCGCCGATTTGTACCACCGACTGGCGCCAAGCAAAGTCTTACAAATCATTGAGGCATCGAAAAACTTGATTGGCGATGCCGATTTAGAGCTCGAAGTTGAATACCAAACCGAAAGCACGATTGGTAAATTCGGATTGGATTTTGCCGACGGAAAGTTTGTTTTAACACCCAAAGAAACCGCGTGTTTGGCTAGCGACCATTGTGGCATTCCAACGGATAAAATCAAAACGAAAATTGGCGAAAGTATAGAAAAAATAGCGTGTTGCTCACCTGATTCGGGTTGTTGTTAATGAGAAGCTCATCCAGCCATACACTGCAAGTTTTTTGGTTTCAAGCTGTTTTTGTTGTCCCCAAAATGAGCTTCCTTTGGTCGCTATTTTGAGCACACAAAAAGCTAGCTTTCTTCTCAAAAAAGCTTTCCGTTGCTGTCTGGGCTAGGGTTTCAGTGTTCAGTATTCAGTGTTCAGTGTTCAGTATTCAGAAAATAGAATTAGGATAAGAATGAAAGGCTATTGTTGAAATGGCTTGAATTTCTATCATCTGTGTTGCAATAGAAGAACTAAAGTAAAAACCATGGTGCTAGTTGCGCCAAGAAAAAAAGTAATATGTTTCAAAACCTATCCCAAACCATTCAAAGCATTAGTACAATGTCAGTTTCTAGCGAACGACAAGAAGTATTGAATCCATTGCTTGATTACATCCAACAGAAAGTCAATGCTAAGGAAGAAATTCGCCTCAACTTTATTTGTACACACAATTCGCGTCGCAGTCATCTGAGTCAAATTTGGGCGCAAACGATGGCGTTTCATTTCAAAATCAACCAGGTGTTTTGCTATTCAGGCGGAACCGAAGCCACGGCGATGTTTCCGAAAGTAGCAGAAACGTTGTTCAATCAAGGATTTCAAATACAACAATTGAGTCAAACCGAGAATCCGGTTTATGCCGTTAAGTTTGACACTAACCAACATCCCATTATTTGTTTTTCGAAAGCCTATGATGACAATTTTAATCCGAAAAGCAATTTTGGAGCGATTATGACGTGTAACAATGCTGACGAAGGTTGTCCGATGGTATTTGGCGCAGAAGCTCGATTTCCTATCAAATACGACGATCCCAAAGCCTTTGATGGATCTGAACTCATGGATGAAAAATATAGTGAGAGAAGTTTACAAATTGCTTCTGAAATGTAT
>CAZAJH010000081.1:0-7987 GCA_964485385.1 uncultured Flavobacterium sp. | reverse complement strand
GAAATCATTTATTCTACCATAATGATGCAAAACGGATTCATTGCTCCCAATATCAATCTTGAAAATCCTGATGAAGACTCAAAAAGGATAAATCTGGTCAATAAAACACTAACTAAAAATTTTGATGTATATTTGTCCAATTCATTCGGATTTGGAGGAACCAATTCGGCTATAGTTGTTAAGAAATTTTAATTAAAATATGAGTACGGAAGCAATCGTATACAAGATTAATGATATTTTGGTAGATGAGTTTGAAGTAGACGTAGATGTCATTACTCCAGATGCCAATTTGAAAGATACACTAGGATTGGATAGCTTAGATTACGTAGATTTAGTTGTTACTATTGAAGCTAATTTTGGTGTTAAATTAGGCGAGGCCGATTTTGTTGGGATTGCTACGTTTCAAGATTTTTACGACCTTCTTGAAGCCAAAATAAAATTAAAAGGATAATCTTTGTCCAAGTAATATTCTGTTTGTTATCTTCTAAATTCTAATTTTACGGTAGCCATGAGTCAATGGGATGGAAAGTCCAGAGGGACTCTTTTAGGATATAAAATTTTTGTGTTTTGTATAAAAAAGCTCGGAGTCAAAGCCTCTTACGGAGTATTGGTTTTTGTAGCTTTTTATTATTTTCTGTTTCTCAAGAAAAGCAATAAAGCCATCTTTTATTATTTTCACAACCGGCTCCAGTATCCCTTTTTCAAAGCCAAAATCCACGTTTATAAAAGCTATTTTACTTTTGGGCAAACGATCATAGATAAAATTGCCATCTCAGCCGGATTGAGAAATCGTTTTACCTACGAGTTTGATGGTATTGAAATACTGAATAACCTTTTAAAACAGAAAAAAGGTGGTGTTTTGATTAGTGCTCATATGGGGAACTTCGAAATAGCTGAGCATTTTTTTGGCGATATTGATTACGATTGTCAAATCAATTTGGTCACCACAGATCGCGAGCATTCAGCCATAAAAGAATATCTAGAAACGGTAACAAAAAAATCCAACATCAAATTCATTTTCATTAAAGACGATATGTCTCATATCTTCGACATTAATAATGCGCTCTCACGCAATGAATTGATCTGTTTTACGGGTGACCGATATTTTGAAGGTACCAAGTGTTTATCGACACCCATTTTAGGAAAAGAGGCTAATTTTCCGGCGGGACCTTTTTTGATAGCATCCCGACTCAAAGTGCCCGTAGTTTTTGTCTATGTGATGAAAGAACCCAATTTGCATTACCACTTATACGCTCGTGAAGCAAACACAGGGCATAGAGATAGCCAGGCTTTACTGGAAGCTTATGCAAAAAGTGTCGAATCGATGGTTGAAAAATACCCTCTGCAATGGTTCAATTATTTTGATTTTTGGTACCAATCAAACGCTAATTAGGAAACGTAACAACAAAAAGCCATCGCATAGTGGAACAATTTGATGCAATAATAATAGGTTCGGGTGTCGGTGGATTAGCCACAGCAATTTGCTTGGCTCGTGCAGGCCAAAAAGTAGTAGTTTTAGAACAGCATTATGTTCCTGGTGGTTGGAGTCATAGTTTCACACTTGGCGGCCAGCGGTTCAGTCCAGGTGTTCATTATGTAGGATTGCTCGACGAAGGGCAGTCCACTAACGATTTGTATCGTGGCCTCGGAATTGCCAACGATATGGTTTTTTTTCGAATGAATAAAAACGCTTACGAGCATTGTTTGATTGGTGAAGAAAAATTCGATTTGCCAGCAGGAAAAGAAAATCTAGAGCAAGTTCTTATCGCTCATTTTCCAAAAGAAGAAAAGAACATCAAAGAATACTTGGACTTAGTGCGGAAAGTCAATTTTGAGCTGCAATTAATGCCCAAATTGAAAGGATGGTGGCAAAAAATAACCGTTCCTTTTCGAACCAAAAATTTTGGCAAGTTTGCCTTGTTTTCGCTAAAAAAAGTAGTCGGTTGGCATACTAAAGATCCCATGCTACAAGCTGTTTTAAACATTCAATGTGGCGATCATGGTTTACCTCCCAGTCGGGCTTGTTTTCCGGTACATTGCTCCGTAATGGATCATTATTTCGGTGGCGGATTTTACCCAATGGGCGGCGGCGGCGGAATCGTCAAAGCGATGACCAATGGCATCAAAAGAAATGGTGGTGAAGTTCGTGTACAACAAAAAGTCGATAAAATTTTAATCGAAAATAAAAAGGCAATTGGTGTTCGATTGGCAGATGGAACAATCATCAAAGCAACGAATATTATTTCGAATACCGATCCTTCAGTTACTTATTTGGATTTAATTGGGAAAGAACATTTAAGTAAAAAGTTGATAAGCAAATTAGAAAAGACTAAATATTCTGTAACTTCTTTGATATTGTTTCTCACCTTGGATATGGATGTGACTCAATTTGGTATCGACTCGGGTAATATTTGGATGGTAAAAGACCATGATATCGATAAGCATTTCAATGATTTAATGACGATGGATGTGGCTGAGGGTAACGATTTTCCTGCCTTATTTATGAGTTGTACGACACTCAAAGATCCCGCAAGTTTCAACGGAAGGTATCATAATTTTGAAATTGTGACTTACGTCAATTACGACAACATTAAAAAGTTCAAGGGAGAAACCGATTACCATTGTGAAGCGTATACACTATTTAAAGAGAAAGTAACCCAAAAGCTATTGAATAATGTAGAAAAAATTATTCCTGGTGCCAAAAATCATATCGTTCAAGTTGAATTAGGCACTCCGATGACCAATGAGTTCTATATTAATTCTACAAAAGGCAATGTATACGGGACAGAAAAAACATTGAACCAAGTTGGTCCTTTTTCCTTCAAAAATAAATCCGAAATTGATCATCTTTTTCTTTGTGGAGCCAGCACACTCTCGCATGGCGTTTCTGGTGCCACTCACTCGGGTGTCATGGCTGCCTCAGTAATTTTGAATTGCTCTAAAGACGAATTAATTCAAATCGAAGAGAATCAGAAAATTAGGGTGTATGATGCTGAGGATGAATCAACTTGGCCCGATTGGATTCATACCAAAAGAGCTGATAAGGTGCGGACATTTAAGGAAAAAAAAATTGATGACTAACGGATGCTTTTTTTCAGTAAATTTGCACTCTTAAAAAAGAGGCAAAATGAAAAAGGTACTTGTGGTGTATTATTCCCAATCAGGTCAACTGAAGGATATTGCAAGTAACATAGCTCAACCACTGTTGAGTTCACCCGAAATTGAAGTGACTTTCTACGAAATTCAAATGGAAAAGTCGTTTCCTTTTCCTTGGGATAAAACTGCTTTTTTTGATGCTTTTCCCGAGTCTTTTTTACAAATTCCTGCACCTATCAAACCCATCCCTGCCGAAATCTTGTCAACAAAGTTTGATTTGGTTTTGTTGCATTATCAAGTGTGGTATTTAACTCCATCAATACCAGTCAATTCATTTTTGAAAACACCAGAAGCCAAATTACTCCTCAACAACACGCCTGTGGTAACCATCAACGGATCGCGAAACATGTGGGTTATGGCACAAGAAAAAATGAAATTGTTGTTGCAACAAAATGGCGCAATTCTAAAAGGAAATATTGCTCTTGTTGATCGTGGGGGTAATTTGATTAGTGTGATTACTATTGTTGAATGGATGTTTACGGGAGTCAAGAAGAAATACCTTGGTATATTTCCTTTGCCCGGAGTTTCAGATAAAGACATCAAAGAATCGTCCAAATTTGGTGATGCAATCAAAGAGTCGTTATTGGGAAACAACTTAGATGGTTTGCAACACAAACTAGTGGCAAAAGGTGCTGTGTCCATAAGCTCGTATTTAGTTACAGTAGATAAAACCGCCAATAAAATCTTTGCTAAATGGTCAAATTTGATCATCACCAAAAAAAACAGCCGAAAAATATGGCTCAAAATATTTAATATATATTTATTACTCGCAATTTGGCTAATCTCGCCAATTGTGTATATATTGCATATCTTTTTATATCCGTTAAAAATTAAGAAAATAAAGCAAGAAACTCTCTATTACAAGGGAGTTTAGAAGACACGAAAGAATTATGTTTGAAGTTTACATTACCAAAGCAGCTAAGTTTTTACCCAACCAACCCATTTCCAATGATGAAATGGAGAGCTACTTGGGTTTAATAAACGACGCAGCTTCAAAAGCTAGACGAATTATTTTGCGGAACAACGGAATTACCTCTCGTTATTATGCATTAGACAAAGAGGGTAATCCAACACATTCAAATGCCGAAATGGCCAATTTGTCAATCGAGCAGTTGTACGATGAAACCTTTACCAAAAATGATGTTGAATTGTTGTCTTGCGGAACTTCAACTCCCGATTTAATGTTGCCTTCTCATGCCGCCATGGTGCATGGGTATATGAAGAATAAATCAGTAGAACTCAATTCGTCTTCGGGTGTTTGTTGCTCCGGAATGAATGCTTTAAAGTTTGCTTTCCTTTCTATCAAATCAGGGAACACCAAAAATGCCATCTGTTCGGCTTCCGAGCGACCCTCTACTTGGATGATTGCTGATAAATATGAAAATGAAATTAGCAACCTGAAAAAAATAGAAGAGCAGCCGATTATTGCTTTCAAAAAAGATTTTTTACGATGGATGTTATCTGATGGTTCAGGTGCTTTTTTACTGGAAAACAAACCGAAAGGAGCCATTTCACTCAAAATCGAATGGATGGAGGCCTTTTCGTATGCATACGAAATTGAAGCTTGTATGTACGCTGGTGGCGATAAAATGGAAGACGGAAGTATCAAGCCATGGAGCGATTACAAGTCGAGCGAGTGGTTGACCGAATCGGTTTTCTCTATCAAGCAAGATGTCAAACTACTCGATCAATACATTTTAGAAAAAGGTGCCGAAAGTATGAAAATTGCATTGGATAAAAATAACGTAGCGGCAGACCAAATAAATTATTTCTTACCGCACGTTTCCTCTCATTATTTTGTGAGTGGCTTGCGCAAATCTCTTGCTGAGCGTGGCATGGATATTCCCAAAGAAAAATGGTTCATGAATTTGAAAGATGTAGGTAACATTGGTGCGGCTTCTATCTATATTGCTCTCGAAGAGTTAATGAATTCGGGTCAATTAAAAAAAGGAGAGAAAATACTTTTATCTGTTCCTGAGAGTGGTCGTTTTTCCTATGCCTATGCTTTTCTAACTGTTTGCTAATTCATTATGTCCAACTCAATCACCTTCCCGATTACTGAAAAAGCATTTGTCGAAAATTTAATTCCGCAAAAGTTTCCGTTTGTCATGATTGATAAGTTGGTCTCTTTTTCAGAAAATGAGGTAGTGTCGGGTTTTACGGTGCTTGCTGATAATCTTTTTGTCAGCGAAGCCGTTTTTCAAGAATCTGGTCTGATTGAACATATGGCCCAATCAGTGGCTTTGTTTACAGGGTACCAATATTTTCTAAAAAACGAGCCTGCACCAACGGGCTACATCGGCACGATTAAGTCTATCGAAATCTTTCAATTACCCCAGTTAGGTGCTCCTATTGAAACGACAGTCACGATATTGCAAGAGTTTATGGGTGTTACTTTGGTTGATATTTCATCTAAAATCGACGATGTTGAAATTGCTCGCGGTCAAATGAAAACGGTTATAGCCAGTTAAACTATGGAGCAAAATACCATACAAATAAAAAATTATTTGCCGCATCGCGCTCCCATGCTGATGGTAGATCTCATTCACGAGCTTACAGATCAAGAGGTAAAAACCGTACTCGAAATAAAATCTGACAACATCTTTGTTGATAATGATGCGCTAGCCGAAGTTGGACTCATCGAAAATGCAGCTCAAACCTGCGCTGCCATTGTAGCCAAATCTTACTTTGTAGATGAAAATAATGAAGAAAAAGAGGGCGTTACCGTAATTGGGTTTATCAGCGGAATTAAGAAATTAAACGTTTTGGGTTCAGCAAAAGTAGGAGATATCATTACAACTAATGCGGTATTACTTACTCGATTTGATGCTGAGGGTTATCGTATTTGTACCATGGGATGCAACACATATACCAATAATCAGCTTATTTTTGAAGCCGAAATTAACCTTTTTCTACAAGAACAGTAACTGATGAAGCAAGAAGAAGTGCCACAAGACAAAAGTAGCCTCTCTAAAAGTAATGTAAGAGAACTGTGTTATGCTACTGATAAAGACGGAAACTATACCACGGTATTGAGTGAAGGTTGGGAACCCAAAACCATTGCGCTCAACAATTCTATACAAGACATTGAAGAGCGAATAGAACAGGCAAGAAGTGATTTCAAAGCTGGAAAAGTAAGTCCGATTGTATATTTTATGGAATACCATAAAATGGATGTCCCCACTTTGGCTAGCTATGTCGGAATGTGGCAATGGCGGGTCAAAAGGCATTTCAAACCATCGGTTTTCGCTTCGCTAACGACAAAAGTTTTAACCAAATATGCTGCAGCTTTTGAAATCAGCATCGACGAACTCAAAAATTTTAAAGGCTAATGGAAACTAATTTTATTCACCACCAATCAGCACATTGCGAGAATGGCGTGGCTTCTAATCTGCTGAAGCACCACGGAATAAATATTAGTGAACCTATGATTTTTGGTATTGGATCGGGATTATTTTTCTTTTATTTTCCGTTGTTGCGAGTCAACCACGCGCCAGCAATTAGCTACCGACCAATGCCGGGTTTCATTTTTAATAAAGCGGCCAAACGATTGGGTGTCAAAGTAAAAAGAATCAAGTTTTCAGCTCCCGAAAAAGCCCAAAAAGCTCTTGAAGAAAATCTTCATAATAATATTCCCACGGGTTTACAGGTTGGGGTGTACAACCTAACCTATTTTCCCGATGAGTACCGTTTTCATTTTAATGCCCACAACTTGGTGGTATACGGAAAAGAAAATTCCACGTTTCTCATTAGCGATCCTGTCATGGAAACGGTTACCACATTGACCGAAAAAGAACTAGAAAAAGTACGTTTTGCTAAAGGAGCCCTAGCACCCAAAGGTCATATGTATTATCCTACTCATATTCCGAAACAAATTGATTGGGAAAAGGCCATCAAAAAAGGAATTAAAAATACCTGCAACGATATGTTGGCTCCCGTACCAATTATAGGTGTCAAAGCCATTCGAGTGGTGGCCAAGCAAATCAAAAAATGGCCAGTGAAAAAAGGGGTAAAAGTGGCCAATCATTACTTGGCTCAAATGGTGCGTATGCAGGAAGAAATTGGAACGGGTGGCGGCGGATTTCGGTTCATTTATGGCGCATTTTTACAAGAAGCTGCTGTCGTGTTAAAAAATGAACAGCTCAATGAACTTTCATCTGAAATTACAGCCATAGGTGATAAATGGCGTGATTTTGCTATCAATGCCTCTCGTGTATTCAAAAACCGAAGCAACCAAACGGATGTGTACACTAGTTTATCCGATGAACTCATGAGCATAGCTGATTTGGAAGAAGCTTTTTTCAAAAAATTAAAAAAGGCGGTGCAATAATGAATCCAACCATCATTCATATCAACCAACTGTACAAGCAATACAAAGGTGCCGACTATTTCTCGGTGAATGATTTGTCTTTGGCGGTAGAGGAAAAGGAAATTTTTGGTTTATTAGGACCAAATGGAGCCGGTAAAACAACTTTAATTTCGATGTTGTGCGGTTTAATCAAACCAACTTCGGGTTCTTTTTCCATAGCCGATTTTACCTATGAGAAAAATGCCACGACAATCAAAAAAATCATCGGTGTTGTCCCACAAGAATACGCTTTATATCCGACTCTAACAGCCAAAGAAAACCTAATGTATTTTGGAAGTATGTTTGGTTTGAAAGGAAAAGATTTGAGCACCAAAGTGGATGCCGCTCTGGAGCATTTGGGTTTAATCAAATTTGCCAACAAACGCATCGATACTTTTTCGGGTGGTATGAAACGCCGAGTTAATTTGATTGCAGGAATTTTACATATGCCACGCGTGTTGTTTTTAGACGAACCAACAGTAG
>CAZAJH010000080.1:0-8055 GCA_964485385.1 uncultured Flavobacterium sp. | reverse complement strand
TTGGCGATGTACAAATGGGATCACATTGTAGCGTTTGGTTCAATGCGGTAGTTAGAGGTGATGTGCACTACATCAAGATCGGAAATAAAGTCAATATTCAAGACGGAGCTATTATTCATGCTACTTACCAAAAGCATCCAACTAATATAGGAAATAATGTATCTATTGGGCATAATGCAATAGTTCACGGGTGCACACTTCACGACAATGTATTGATTGGGATGGGCGCTATTGTGATGGATAATTGTGTGGTTGAAAGTAATTCGATTGTGGCTGCAGGTGCTGTTGTCACTCAGAATACAGTTGTTGAATCAGGAACGATTTATGCTGGTGTTCCAGCTAAGAAGGTAAAAGATATCAATGCCTCTGACTTTGCGGGTGAGATTGAACGCATTTCGAATAACTACGTAATGTATTCGAGTTGGTTTAAAGAGGAGTAATCAGCACTTTTGTTTGGAAGCCAAAAGATGATTTACTAGCCCCGACCTGCCTGCCGGCAGGCAGGTTGAAGAGGAAATGCCGCGCATGACGAAAAGCGGGAATAAGGATTACAAGAGAGCCCAAACTTTTCGCTCCTAAATCCGCAGCATCGCTCTGCCGTGAATCAGTACTTGAGGATTAATCAAAACAATGCAAAATACACCCGATACAATGATAAATTTCAATAGGTTGTGAAGCAGAATATAGTGTGGTTTGCTGTCGGATTTCCAAAGTTGAATTAAGAAGAAAATCAACACTAAACAACTCAAGTAAAAATAAATATCCATATAGCCAACATCGTATACTTCGATTAAAAAGTATAAGGGAATCAGCGTCATAAGTGTCAGCAAAGTGATGGTTTTTTTGGCAAATTCTACGCCGTATTTTACGGGAATAGTTTGGTAATTATTGGCAATATCTCCTTTTATATTTTCCAAGTCTTTGATAATTTCTCGAATTAAAATGAGTAGGTACAAAAAAGAAGCATGTGCCATAATTTGAGGGTACCAATTTTTGAAGTAGAGTAAAATGGCAAAAAACGGCAATACAGCCAAAAAAGAGGCGGTTAGGTTTCCGATAATGGGGTATTTTTTGAGTTTGTGCGAATAAAACCAAATAAAAAAAATATAAACAGAAAAAAATAAAACAGCTCTAAACGAAACAAAAAAAGCTATTAAAGCGACCAAAAAATTAACTGCAAAGTAAAATTGCAATTTGGTTTTTTGACTCACTAAACGGTCAATTTTCGACTTATTGGGTCGGTTGATTAGGTCTTTTTTACTGTCGTAAAAATTATTGATAATGTAACCAGAGGCAATTGTCAAACTTGAGGCCAACACAATTATAAAAAGGTTAAAGTCAAGTAAAACCGAAAGGGCTCTTTTTTCTGGAGCTAAAATAAATATAGCCGACAAGTACTGTGCTAGTGCAATGACAGGAATATTATAACCTCGTACCACAGAAAACATACTGAGCAATTTCAGTATCGTTAACTTGGTTTTTCGGCTAAGCATAGGTGTCAATTAGAATTGATATACGACCTCTAGCTTATAGTCTTTGAGCGATTGTTTGGCTTTCTCTAGATCTTCAGTAAAGCCTAAAATATAGCCGCCACCGCCAGAGCCACACAATTTAAGGTAATAATCATTTGTGTCAATTCCTTTTTGCCAAACACCATGAAACTGCTCGGGAATCATTGGTTTAAAGTGGTTCAACACAACTTTAGATAATTTTTTGGTATTTGAGAACAAAGACTTGATATCACCACCCAAAAAGTTCTCCACACAGGCATCGGTATATTTAACAAATTGGTTTTTCAACATAGTACGGAAGCCTTGGTCTTTTAAATTTTCCATAAAAATGTTGACCATTGGAGCCGTTTCACCTACAATGCCTGAATCCAATAAAAATACTGCGCCTCTACCAGTTGTGCTTTGGGTTGGAATACCAGTAGCTTCAATGTTGTCTTTAGAATTGATTAAAATAGGAATACTCAAATAACTATTTAACGGATCCAAACCCGAACTTTTACCATGGAAAAAAGATTCCATTTGAGAAAAAATGGCTTTCAGTTGCAATAATTTTTCTCGTGTTAAGTTCTCAAGAACGGTGATTTTATCGTTGGCATATTTATCATAAATTGCAGCTACCAATGCACCACTACTGCCTACTCCATATCCTTGTGGAATGCTAGAATCAAAGAACATACCGCGTTCAACATCTTTTTTTAAATCAGGTAAGTTAAATGTAACTAATTCGGGTTGTTCGCTCTGCAATTGCTCTAAATACACCACAAATTTTCGTAAACTTTGGTTGGATTTGAGCGCTTCATCCGTTGGGTTGTCTTCTACTTTTAAAGCGCCATTGTAAAAGTTGTACGGGATTGATAAACCTTTTGAATCTTTAATGATGCCATATTCTCCAAAGAGTAATATTTTTGAGTAAAATAACGGTCCTTTCATAGAGTATGTTATGTAGTTAAGGATAATTGTTGTGCTCCAAATCCAATTTCATCACAAATATACTGACCATTTTGACAATAGCCAACTAATTCGTCTTGAATAAATTGCAAAGTTTCAACTCTAACGTTTTCGGGATACAAAACGTGAACGTTGGCACCTGCATCGAGTGTAAAACAAACTGGAATTTTTGTTCTGTTTCGGAATGCCCAAATCTTATTGATAACTTCCAACGTGTTGGGTTTCATTAATATAAAATACGGCATTGAGGTCATCATCATCGCATGCAACGTCAACGCCTCACTTTCTACAATTTCGATGAATTTTTCCAAATTTCCATTCTCTAAAACGGATTTTATAGCGGATAAATTGTGGTGGGCTTGCACAAATCGTTCTTCTGCAAATGGATGATTGTGCATTAAGTCATGACCCACTGTACTCGACACTTGTTTTTCACCTTTATCAACTAATAAAATGGTGTCTTGATAGTGGTTGAAATTAGTATGTATTGTAGAAGGAAAGTCGATACCAAATAAATCGGAACTTCCAGCTATTTCGTTGTGTTTTCCCCAAACTACTACCTTTCCTTTTACACTTCTACACGCACTTCCCGAACCTAGCCTGGCCAAAAACGATGCTTTTTTATAAAAATAGTCATCACTCATGGTCGTATTTAAGGCCTTTTCTAAACTCATAATAAGCATCGCCAAAGCCGCCATTCCTGAGGCAGAAGAGGCAATTCCTGAACTATGAGGAAAAGTGTTTGTGGTATCAATAGTGAGATGGTACTTTTTTAAGTAAGGACAGTACACATCGATGCGTTCCAAAAACTTTTGTATTTTGGGTTTGAATTCTTCTTTCGGATTTCCTTCAAAAAATAAATCAAACGAAAAGGTATCGCTATTTGTCTTTTTTTCAAATGCCAGTTTTGTAATGGTTTTGCAATTTTTTAGTGTAAAACTCACTGATGGATTAGCTGGAATTTGGTGTTCTTTTTTACCCCAATATTTAACTAATGCAATATTGCTCGGCGCACTCCATTCAAAACTGCCGTTTTCAATAATTGGGTTGGGATTTGAAATAAAATCCGTTTCAGACATCATTCTAATAAAATTTACACAAAGATACTCAATTTAGGAAAACCAAAGCATTTTGTTTAGTATATTTGTGAAAAATTTAAACAAAAATGAATAAAGGTTTACGTATTGCATTGGTAGTAACCACTTGTTTGGTTGTAGGTTACTTGTCGGGTATGGCTACGCGTGAGAGCATTACCACATGGTATCCTACCTTGATAAAGCCTTCCTTTAATCCGCCCAATTGGGTTTTTGCTCCAGTATGGACGGTTCTCTATTGCATGATGGGGGTTGCAGGAGGTTTGGTTTGGAACCAACTAGAATCCCAACCGGAAGAAGTAAAAAAAGGCTTTAAATTCTTCATCATTCAATTGGGATTAAATGCGTTATGGTCGTACCTCTTTTTTAGTTTACACAATCCGTTTTTGGCTCTTATTGAAATTATTTTGCTCTTATTGATGATATTTGAGACCTACGTAGTTTTCAAGAAAATAAACCGAATAGCTGGCATTCTGATGGTGCCTTATTTAATTTGGGTAACCTTTGCAACGATATTAAATGCCAGTATTTGGTGGCTCAATCGATAAAAAAAATCCCGAAAATTACTTCTCGGGATTTTTTATTTGTTGTGTAAGTATTACTTAATAACTAACTTCTTTGTTGCTTTCGCATTCAAATCAGAGGTAATTTCCACAAAGTAAATACCATTTGTCAAGTCAGAAACATCCACCGATACACTACCCGTAACGCTGTTGTTGATGGTTTTAACTTGTTTACCCACCACATCATAAACAGTGATATTTTTGATGTTGTCGGTAGTATTCAAACTTATTTGTACCGAAGTATCCGCCGGATTGGGATACAAAGTAAAGTTACCCTCGGCAAAAGAAGTGGTGCTCAAAGGTGCAACAAACTCAGTATTGAATGTATTGGTTATAATTGGTGGATTAAAATCAAAGAAGATACTAGCGGTGTTAGGAACTACGTCGCCAACTTCAATTCCTGGTTTAAGTTTTACTTTAAATAAAACGTATCCCATACTTTCAGGTTCATTTACAGCCTTAGGAGGTAAATTGATGTTTCTAAACTCCCAACTTACAGCATTGTTCATTCTGTTCATCACATAATTATGACTAGCATTAATCATCTCAATGGTTGACTCATCAATTTGATCATCCAATAGGTCTTCAATTATAACAAATTCGGCAGCAGCAGTTCCCTCATTTTGGAAGCGAATGGTGTAAAATAAATAATCATCAGGCGCGTATTCCGTGATTACGATACGTCCTCCATGGGATTCCATTTTGTCATTCGGATCGTATGAACCAACAATAATTTGAGAGATGCTAAATGCATTGTTTTCTAAATCAATATCATCTGCAGGTACTGAAGCACTGGCAGTATTGGTAATTGTATCGCCAAGTTGAACAGTTGGAATAGTAGGAACCAACATAGTTACATAAATATAGCGGGTTTCGTTGGGAGCTAAGTTGGTAAAAGCGTAGGTAAATCCATTCGGATTGGCTACTGTTCCCGTTTGCGATACGTTTGTAATTGTTACAATATTGTCTTTAACAAAAGTCAGTGTGCCCGATGCTGGTGTTAAGCCTAAGTTTCGGTATACAATTTTATTTGTATAATTGAATCCAGGTCTTGGAGGTGGATTTTGCGAAACAATAGAAACCGATACATCATTATATCCCTGAGTTATGGTGATTGGGAAATACAAAATTTGATACAAACTACCAACAGGGATGGTTACATTGCTGTAATTTGTAGTTCCCGCACTGTAATAAGCTGCATGTGATGATTGAATAGAATACGTGATGTCATAACTGTTGGCGGGGTTACTGTCATAGATAGTATAATGACCAGTAGGAGAGTAGCCTGTCATTGGTGTTCCTGCATTATTCAAATCGTACAAGAAAGAACCATTAGTGAACATATGTTCGTTAGCATCTTTAATTCCGTTATTGTTGCTGTCAACAAATGCCATTAAGATAATTTTGTCTGCATCTTGAGTACAAGTTACATCGGCAGTCCAACCCGGCATAGTAACACTACCATCGCTTATGAATCGGAAAGTTAAACATCCATCAGGACTAGATGAAGTGAATGGTCCCGGTATGGTTGTTCCCCAAAATCCGCCAGGCATCGTTGCTAATAAAGCGAAACCCGTTCCATTTGAACTCGCAATTTGAGGTGCATTAATCGAATTCCCATCATAAACAAACAAGGCATCCCAGTTGGCTTCAGTGTTGAATGAAGTGAATGTAACCGTAACCAATTCGCCAGGATTACTTGGACAAATCACTACAGTAGAATCCGTGTTGTTGGCATAATTGGATGAAGGTCCGGCAGGATCAACAAAGTTTCCACCGCATGCAGGAGGTAATGCTGTAGTAGATGAATTTAATGGTCCTGTCCACATACTTGCATCGTTGGTCGAACAGATAGAGCGTACATAAAAACTGTAACAAGTTATCGGGCTCAAACTACTGAATACATATGAATTTGAACTTACTACCGTTCCAGCGTCTGAAGCAGTTGGTGCTGGACTTCCGCAAGGAACACCAATTACTTCCCAAGAAGTCGCAGATCCTTGTTCTGTCCAGTTTAGTGTTATAGAATTAGCTGTAATATTGCTAGAATACGGTTGCACTGGACTCGGACAAGTAACTTGAGTTGTAAAAGTAGCAGGAACTGACCAAACACTTGAATCTGTTGCCGAACAAATTGATTTTACGTATACATTGTAACAAGTAGCTGGAGTAAGGTTGGTTAAACTAAAAGGACTCGAAGTTACCACTGTTCCAACAGAATTGGGTGTTGGTGCAGTTCCACAAGGTAAAACTAAAACTTCCCAAGATGTAGCCGTAACGCTAGAGCTCCAACCTACAACGGCAGTATTGGTGGTAACAGATGTAACAGCCACAGCGGTTGGTTTAGGACAAGTTGGGGCAGGAGAACAAGTTACATTAGCAGTCCATCCTGGTTTATTAATCACGTTATCACTTCTAAAACGGAAGGTCAAACAGCCATCAGCACTAGTAGATGTAAATGGCCCAGGGATAGCTGTTCCCCAAAATGCTCCAGGAACACCACCAGGAATGTTATTGCCGTTATTACCACTGGATATTTGAGGTGCCGAGATGGAATTTCCATCGTACACATACAACCCATCCCAAATATTTTCTACGTCAAAAGTCGTAAAGGTAACCGTAACAACATCACCTGTATTTGTGGGACAAATCACATAAACATCGTTGGCGTTATTCGCATAATTGCCTGTTGATCCCCCGTTGTCTACAAACAACTCACCACAAGTAGGTGATACAACCGGATTTTGAGCGGTTAAAAAATAAGTTCCATTAGACCAAGAGCCTACACTATTGGTGCAGATAGAACGGATAAAAAAGTTGTAGGCAGTATTGGCATTCAATCCACTGGCTGTGAATGAGGTCGTAGTCACTACAGTTCCTGTTGTTGTAGGCGTTGGAGTTCCTCCATTTGATGGTAAAACCACCACTTCCCATTGTGTAGAATTATTCGCTGCCCAATTTAAGGTAGCTCCTGTGCTAGTGATAGTAGAAACCGATAGATTAGTAGGTGGATTACAATTGTTGGAATTGGTAAAAATAGTCACAATAATAGACCATGCACTATTTTCATTGCTGGTACCACAAACAGCACGAACGTAAGCATTGTAAAGCACACCAGCAGTCAATCCAGTAATGGTAAAAGGATTTGATGTGGTTAATGTACCCGTAGATGTAGCTGTTGGAGCAGGAGAACCAGCAGGAAGTACAATTACTTCCCATTGCGTAGCATTACCTGTTTCTACCCAAGACAAAGTTGCAGTTGTTCCTGTGAAATTGTTTGCCGAAAGATTATTGGGAGCTGGACAATTTCCAATTCCACCGCAAATTACATTAGCAATCCAACCCGGTCTCGAAACGGAACCATCACTCCTAAAACGGAATGTTAAACAACCACTCGCATCTGTTGAAGTAATTGTACCTGGACTTACAGTTCCCCAAAAGGCACCCGGTAAACCACCTGGTATGTTTGCAGCACCATTGGAACTCGAAATTTGTGGTGAACTTGTCGACGGACCGTTGTAAATATATAGTCCGTCAAAATTAGTTTCAATGTCAAAAGCGGTAAATGCAACTGTTACTACTTCTCCCGGATTACTAGGACAAATAGTCACCGTGTAATCGGAATTGTTGGCGTAATTAGCATTTGGCCCTTCTGGGTCAGTAAAGATTTGACCGCATCCTGTAGTGGATTGTCCATTTACTGAAAAAACAGACACAACCAAGGAGGCGAAAATCGCAAATAGTAATTTCTTTTTCATAATTTGTAAGGTTTGATTCATTCAAAAGTACATTGATTTTTAACAATTTACAAAAAAATAAGAGCAAAAAATAAGTTTTGTTTAGGGTTGTAAATGTAAAAACCCCGTATTTTCGGGGTTTGTAAAATTTGAATTGCTTCAAGAAATTAGTCCTTGATTAATTTTTTTATTTGGGAAAAGC
>CAZAJH010000079.1:0-8069 GCA_964485385.1 uncultured Flavobacterium sp. | reverse complement strand
CCTCAGGTGGAGTATATGGTTTAGGCCCGGGGAAAAGTGTACAGAAAAATTTCTTACCCCAATCGTCTTCCGATTTCATTTACGCTATTATCGTTGAAGAATACGGTTTGCTAGGGGCGTTGACTGTTTTAGGAATGTATATGTTATTACTCTTCCGATTTGTGGTGGCGGCACACA
Source organism: uncultured Flavobacterium sp. (assembly GCA_964485385.1). Taxonomy (GTDB): domain Bacteria; phylum Bacteroidota; class Bacteroidia; order Flavobacteriales; family Flavobacteriaceae; genus Flavobacterium. The sequence goes on along the minus strand of CAZAJH010000079.1, from coordinate 7,892 downwards.
AAGCCAATTCCATGTTCGGCAAGTTGGTAGTCATCGGTCTGGGTTTTCCTATCATATTTCAAGCTCTGATTAATATGGCCGTAGCAGTGGAATTATTGCCTGTAACGGGTCAAACTTTACCGTTAATTAGTTCGGGTGGAAGTTCAGTTTGGATGACTTGTATTGCTGTTGGAATCATCTTGAGTGTAACTAAAAAAGAAGAGGAAATTGCTGAAGAATTACAAGAGAAGCAAAAACGCGAAGAAGCGTTACAGCGTCTAATTGATAAACAACTCAAAGAAGAGGAAGAAGCTGAAAACGAAACCGAAGATTTCTCTATTGAAGATAATCCAATGAATGCTATTCTGAAAAAATGAAAAAGCACAAATTCATATTGAGCGGCGGTGGTACTGGAGGTCATATCTATCCAGCGATTGCTATTGCTAATGAACTAAAATCGCGTTTTCCTGATGCGGAATTCCTATTTGTGGGTGCGCAAGACAAAATGGAAATGCAAAAAGTACCCCAAGCGGGTTATGCTATCGAAGGGCTTTGGATTGCGGGCATTCAACGCAAATTGACATTACAAAACATGCTATTTCCAATCAAATTAATCAGTAGTTTGTGGAAATCACGTCAAATCATCAAACGATTCCAACCTGATGTAGTGATTGGAACGGGTGGTTTTGCCAGTGGTCCTCTGTTACAAGTGGCCAATAGCATGAACATTCCTACGGTAATTCAGGAACAAAATTCATATCCTGGAATCACCAACAAAATGTTGAGCAAAAAAAGCCAATGCGATTTGTGTGGCATACGAAAATTTAGAACGGTTTTTTCCAAAAGACAAAATAGTGTTTACAGGAAATCCTGTGCGACAAGATTTGTTGGATGTTGAGCATAAAAGAAACGAAGGCATTTCGTACTTCAAATTGGATGCAAATAAAAAAACGTTGTTGGTTTTAGGAGGAAGTTTAGGCGCGCGTCGTATCAATCAACTAATCGAAAAAGAATTGGATTTTCTACTGACCAATGGAATTCAGATTTTTTGGCAATGTGGAAAATTATACTTTGAAGAGTATAAAAAACACAACGAAAAGCAAAATGTTCAAGTAGTAGCTTTCATAGATCGCATGGATTTGATTTATGCAGCAGCCGATTTTGTGATTTCACGTGCTGGAGCATCATCGGTTTCGGAATTGTGTTTGGTAGGAAAACCAACCATTTTCATTCCATCGCCTAACGTAGCCGAAGACCATCAAACTAAAAATGCGAGAGCAATTGTTGATAAAAAAGGTGCGGTTTTACTAAAAGAAACGGAATTAGATTCCGCATTTGAAAGCATATTTTCCGATTTGATTTCCAATGAAAATAAACAAAAGGAGTTAAGTCAAAACATCAAAAGTTTAGCCAAGCCCAATGCCACAAAAGACATCGTTGAACAAATAATAAAATTAGTTTAATGTTTTAGGTTTCAAGTTTCAGGTTTGGAACAACTTGAAACTTGAAACTCTAAACTTGAAACCAAATAAATGAACCTAAACCAAATCCATAACGTCTATTTCATCGGAATCGGAGGCATCGGAATGAGTGCTCTAGCACGCTATTTTCAGAATATTGGTAAACATGTGTCGGGTTACGACAAAACGCCAACGATGCTTACCGAAGAGCTCATCGAAAATGGTATGTCCATTCATTTTGAAGATAATATTGAGTTCATTCCCAAAGCCTATACCAAAGAGAACACATTGGTGGTTTACACGCCCGCAATCAAACAGCTTTCAGAGTGGGATTATTTGAAAGAAAAGGGTTTTACCATCAAAAAAAGAGCAGAAGTACTCGGAATCATTACCAAAGATACGTTTTGTTTTGCCGTAGCAGGAACACATGGCAAAACGACTACATCCAGTATTCTGGGTCATGTTTTGTACGAAAGCGGCATCGATGTGACAGCTTTTTTGGGTGGAATAGTCGAAAATTACCATTCCAATTTAATTGGTACAGGCAAAACAGTAACAGTCGTAGAGGCCGACGAGTTTGATCGCTCGTTCTTGCATTTGCACCCCGATATTGCCTGTGTAACGTCTATGGACGCGGATCATTTGGATATTTATGGCGATAGTTCGGCGATTGAAGATTCATTCCGTGAATTTGCCAATAAAGTGGAAGATAAGTCGAAATTATTTGTTCCAAAAGGGTTGCCACTAGAAGGTTTGACTGTTGCTATCAATGAAGAAGCAGCTTTCAAAGCCTACAATATTCGTGTGGAAAAAAGTGCTTATGTTTTTGATGTACAAACTCCATCAGAAACGATACAAAATATCGCTTTTGGTTTGCCAGGAAGACATAATTTAATGAATGCGTTAACCGCTTTAGCAATGGCGAAAACTTATGGTACCCCAACCGACGCCATTGTTAGAGCGCTAGCGTCATTCCAAGGTGTTCAACGCCGATTTTCATATCAAATTAAAACGGAAAATTTGGTTTACATCGATGACTATGCGCACCATCCTACCGAAATCAATGCTGTGCATCAAGCGGTACGCGAATTGTATCCTGGCGAGAAAGTATTAGCGATTTTTCAGCCGCATTTATTCAGTCGAACCAATGATTTTGTAGACGATTTTGCTAAAAGCCTCTCTGCTTTTGACGAAGTGATTTTATTAGACATTTATCCCGCTCGCGAATTACCCATGGAAGGCGTTACATCGACTTGGTTGATGAGTAAAATGACCAACTCCAATGTTTGTTTGCTTTCCAAAGAAAACCTACTTTCAACACTAGTTAAAAATGACGCTAAAATTATTGTAACAATTGGTGCTGGTGACATCGGCGAAATGGTGCCAAATATTAAAAAAGAATTGCTCCAAAAACACCACTAATTATAAACAAGTAATGAAAAAAATTTTCAATTGGTCAACAATACGATTGGTACTAATGTTTGCGTTAGTAATCTTCTTGTATTCCTTTACAGCTAAGAGAAACTTGAATCGGAAACTCGAAAAAGCAGAGGTGATTTTTGAAAATAATGAGGTGCTTTTTGTGAGTCCAGAAACGGTTAATAAATTGTTAATAGAAAATAAAAGTGACGTAAAAACCATTGCAAAAGTTGAAGTAGATTTGAACAAATTGGAGCAATCTATCAACAAAAATCGAATGGTCGAAAAATCAGAGGTTTATGTTACGATTGATGGCACGTTGAGAGCAAAAGTCAAGCAAAAAAAGCCTATTGCGAGGGTGTTTGACGAAAGTGGTTCTTTTTATGTTGATTACGAAGGAAGTACAATGCCGCTATCCGAATTGAATTCGGCAAGAGTTCCACTTGTTTGGGGGGAAATAACGAACAAAAACAAGAAGCAATTATCTGAAATTTTAAAGATGATTTACGACGACGAGTTTTTGAAAAAAAACATCATCGGGGTTCAAGTTTTGCCCAAAGATGAGCTCTTAATGAAGAACAGAAATTACGATTTTGATATACTGTTTGGGAAACCAATCAATGTGGAAAAAAAATTTAATAATTACAAAGCCTTTTTTCAAAAAGAAGTAAATGATAGCATTTTGAATACATACAAAAAAATCAATTTGAAGTTTACGCAACAAGTAGTTTGTATTAAATAATTTAACAATGGAAAAAGAGAATATTGCAGTAGGTTTAGACATCGGAACGACCAAAATCGTAGCCATGATTGGCAAGAAAAACGAGTATGGTAAGTTGGAGATTTTGGGTGTCGGAAAGTCGAAAAGCCTCGGAGTTGCTCGTGGTGTGGTAAACAATATCACGCAAACGATTCAGTCGATTCAGCAAGCCATTCTTGAAGCCGAAGAAAATTCGGGTTACAAGATCAATGATGTGGTGGTAGGTATCGCTGGGCAACACATTCGCAGTATTCAACATACCGATTACATCAGCAGAAGTAACCCAGAAGAGGTAATCAGCGGTAAAGATATCCAATTGTTAATCGATCAAGTAAATAAGTTGGCCATGCTTCCGGGTGAAGAAATTATCCATGTGTTGCCTCAAGAGTTCAAAATTGATGGGCAATCCGAAATCAAAGAACCTATCGGAATGTATGGCGGACGTTTAGAAGCCAGTTTTCACGTAGTAGTAGGTCAAGCTTCTTCCATCCGAAACGTGGGGCGTTGCATCCAAAGTTCGGGAATCGAGTTGTCTGGATTGACCTTGGAACCTTTAGCTTCTTCTGACGCTGTTTTGAGCCAAGAAGAAAAAGAAGCAGGAGTAGCGCTAATCGATATTGGTGGTGGAACTACTGACTTGGCCATTTTCAAAGATGGCATCATCCGTCACACGGCGGTGATTCCGTTTGGTGGAAATGTCATCACCGACGATATCAAAGAAGGGTGTTCAATCATCGAAAAACAAGCAGAATTGCTCAAGACTAAATTCGGTTCGGCTTGGCCAGGCGAAAATAAAGACAACGAAATCGTTTCTATTCCAGGTCTACGCGGAAGAGAGCCCAAAGAGATTTCGTTAAAGAATTTATCAAAAATTATTCACGCTCGTGTGGTGGAAATCATCGAGCAAGTATATGCCGAAATCAAATCCTACGGACACGAAGAATCAAAAAAGAAATTGATAGCCGGAATCGTATTGACGGGTGGTGGTTCACAGTTGAAGCACATCAAACAATTGGTGGAATACATCACGGGAATGGACACGCGTATTGGTTATCCCAATGAGCATTTGGCTGGCAATTCAAGCGAAACCATTTCAAGTCCGTTATTTGCTACAGCTGTAGGTTTGGTGATGAATAGTGTGGCCAACAATACGCAAAGTGCTTATAAATTGGAGTTGAGAGACACGTTTAAAGAAGTAAAACCAGTAGCGCAGCCTGTAGTTGAAGTAGAAGAACAAATAGCTGTTGCAACTCCTCCAGTTGAAGAGAAAAAAATGAAGGAAAACGAATCAACAGGCGATAAAATCAAACGATCGTTTTTTGATAAATATGTAGATAAAATCAAAGATTTTCTCGACAACGCAGAATAAATAGAATAAAAATATCAAGCAAAACCAAAATAGTATGATAAGCAACTCAGAATTTGGAAACATTTCTTTTGATTTACCCAAAAATCAATCGAATGTCATTAAAGTTATCGGAGTTGGTGGCGGAGGAAGTAACGCCATTAACCACATGTTTAAACAAGGAATTAAAGGCGTAGATTTCGTCGTTTGTAATACCGATTCTCAGGCATTGCAAAACAGTCCTGTTCCCAACAAGATTCAATTGGGTGTAAGCCTAACAGAAGGCTTAGGAGCTGGAGCCAATCCTGATGTAGGACAACAAGCCGCTATCGAGAGTATTGCTGATATCGAAAAAATGTTGGATAGTAATACCAAAATGGTATTCATCACAGCCGGAATGGGTGGAGGAACCGGAACTGGTGCTGCTCCAGTTATTGCGCAATTAGCCAAAGAGCGAGACATTCTTACCGTTGGTATCGTTACCATTCCGTTCCAATTTGAAGGAAAAGTACGTTCCGATCAAGCTTTGAATGGAGTTGAGCGATTAAGAAAACAAGTCGATTCACTCATTGTGATCAACAATAATAAACTAAGAGAAGTATACGGAAACCTGGGCTTTAAAGCTGGTTTCTCCAAAGCCGATGAAGTATTGGCTACCGCCTCTCGTGGAATTGCTGAAGTAATTACACACCACTACACGCAAAACATCGATTTGAAAGATGCTAAAACGGTATTAGCCAATAGCGGAACAGCCATTATGGGATCGGCTACTGCCAGCGGCGACAATCGTGCCAAAGATGCTATCGTGGCAGCATTGGATTCGCCATTGTTGAATGACAATAAAATTACAGGTGCCAAAAACGTATTGTTGCTTATCGTTTCTGGAACCAACGAAATTACCATCGACGAAATCGGAGAAATCAACGATCACATTCAAACAGAAGCGGGTTACAATGCCAATATCATCATGGGAGTTGGTGAAGATGAATCATTAGGCGACGCGGTTGCCGTAACTATTATTGCTACGGGTTTTAATGTTGAACAACAAAACGGAATTGTTAATACCGAGCCAAAAAAGATTATCCATTCACTCGAGGATGAGCAAAAAATCGTACAAGATTTAACCCAAAAGCCTGTTGCTACTTTTTCTGCTCCTGTTGAAGAGGAAGTAGTTCCCGTTGTTGCAGAAATAAAAGAGGAAGCGGTAGAGGAAAAAATTGTTTTTGAACTTATCGAAGAAGAAATTGAAGCACCAGTAGTAGCTAAAGTTAGTGAAAACGATTTGGTGGCAATGAACGATTTTATCCGCAATTTGGAGGTGACATTCGAAATCGTTTCTCCAACAACTGAAATCAACTTTGAAATTCAATCGCCCATCAATGAAGTGAAAGAAATCAACGAAATCAAAGTTATAGATACAGAATTTGTTTCCAAAGAAGAACAAATTACATTCACTTTCGATATTCCTGCTCCAAAAGAAGAAGCGAACAACCCTAAAGTAGTTTTCGAATTGACGGATGAGACCAAAGACATCAAAGTAAACGATCCTATCGAGTTTGTTCCTGTAACCGAACTCAACAAAGACGGTGTTATCAAATATTCTCTCGAAGAATACATGGAAATAGAGAACGAATTACTCGGTTCAAAACCAACGGCAACTGCGGTGAATGAACCAGTTGATACGGAGCTAGATTTCAAATTAAAATCAGCTACCGAAACCCAAGAAACCAAGTTTGCTAATCATTTTGAAGATGTCACTCCCGTTGAAATGACCATCGAGGAAACACTAAAATTCAGAGCAGACGAGAGAAGACGTAAGTTAAAAGAGTTCAATTACAAGTTCCACAACAACAATTCAAGAGTGGAAGAGTTTGAAAAAGAGCCAGCTTACAAACGTTTAGGAATCGATATTTCTGATCATTCAGCAGCATCGAATACCTCTAGAATGTCGCTTGGTACCGACAGTAACGACGACGTTCAATTGCGTTCGAACAATTCTTTTTTACACGATAATGTAGATTAATTGTAGTCATTAAATTGTTTTTAACCCGAAAATGGAGTAGCGTTTTCGGGTTATTTTTTTTTACAACACCACCATTTTTATAATGAAAAAAAATCACTAAATTTGCCTGCTTGTTTGGAGCAGCTAAATTGTTTTTATTTCAACAGTTTTCCTGCTTTCCGCAGTATCTGTCATTGCGAGCACAGGGAAGTAATCTATAAAGGATTGCAGCGTTCTCGCAATTACAGGATACTTGCTCCAATCAGGGCTAGAGAAGTAGTTTTGTAGTTCAATCCAAATTCAAAAAAATGAGCTTAGAATCACAAATCATGGACGAAATGAAAAACGCCATGAGAGCCAAAGATACCGTAGCGTTAGAAGCCTTGAGAGCCATCAAATCGGGTATTATATTAGCCAAAACCGAAGCAGGAGCTTCTGATACGTTGTCTGCCGATGACGAAATCAAGTTGTTGCAGCGTTTGGTAAAACAGCGTAAAGACAGTGCGGCCATCTACACCGACCAAGGTAGAGCCGATTTGGCTGAACCCGAATTGGCACAAGTAGCGGTAATCGAAAAGTTTTTACCCGCGCAAATGTCTGAGGCAGAAGTGGAGTTGGCGGTGGCTAAAATCATTGCTGATAATGGGTTTTCTGGTATGGCAGCAATGGGACAAGTAATGGGAATAGCCTCCAAGGAACTAGCCGGCAAAACCGATGGCAAAACCATTTCTACAATAGTAAAAAAGTTATTAGCATAAACTAAAGTACAAAGAAGATCAATTTAGTTCTTTCTACTTCAAATGGCTGCGTAGTTCAACTGGATAGAATATCAGATTTCGGCTCTGAGGGTTGGGGGTTCGAATCCCTTCGCGGTCACGAATAAATAGGTAAATAAGAAAAAACGCCAAGCTCGCTTGAGCGTTTTTT
>CAZAJH010000078.1:0-8075 GCA_964485385.1 uncultured Flavobacterium sp. | reverse complement strand
CCTGGAACTGAAAACCCAGAATTTTACCAATTACTCCAAAGCAATAACATCGAAGTTGAAGTAGCGTGTACGTTAGTTTTGTTGGCTACGAATCAGTATTGATTAATAACAATATTAACTCTGAAAGGGTTATTGTTAAAATCGCGTTTCTTTGGTTGCTGGCTTACTAATTAACCATAATCCCAAAAAGGTAAGGAATCCATTTACAATAATAAGTTCATTGTCAATTACATAACTTCCAAATAAATCAGCCGAATGAGTATTAATAAAAAAACAAATGGCTGGCGATAGCACACAAATAATGGGAACCAGCTTGTCGTGAACGGTTTTGGTTTTTACAAACAAACCAAATGCATACAACCCCAAAAGTGGCCCGTACGTGTAGCTAGCTACTTTAAAAATCATCGTTACTACCGATTGATCGTTCAACGAATTAAAGATGATGATTACCAAAAACATCAAAAACGAAAAGCCAATGTGTACCCAATGGCGCATGCGCACTACGTTGGGTTTGTTTTGGTTTTCGGCTTTATCCATGCCTAAAAAATCAACACAAAACGATGTGGTCAGAGCCGTTAAAGCAGAGTCGGTTGTGGCAAATGTCGCTGCAGTCAATCCCAATAAAAAAACAATAGCCGGAATCATACTCAGGTGATTGAAGGCAATTTCAGGAAACAATAAATCGGTACGTTTGACCTCGCCAACCATCGGAACGGCAATCCCATTTTTTTCGGCATACAAGTACAACAAAGCACCCACGCTCAAAAAGAAAATATTAATTACCACAAAAATTCCAGTAAACGTGAACATGTTTTTTTGGGCTTCACCAATGTTTTTACAGCTGAGGTTTTTTTGCATCAAATCTTGATCAAGTCCAACCATAGCAATGGTTACAAACATACCGCCCAAAATTTGCTTCACTACAAAGTTGCCTTTTAAATAATCTTCATAGAAAAATACCTTCGAATAATTGCTGTTTTTCACGGCTTCAAAGGCTTCGACTAAACTGTAATTCATGCTTTGACAAATAAAAATAATCGTCAAAAAAACCGAAGAGACCAAGAAAAATGTCTGCAAAGTATCAGTAATGATAATTGTTTTTAGGCCACCACGGTAGGTGTAGGCAAAGATCAATCCGAGCGAAATAAGTACGGTTGCAGCAAAAGGAACATTGAACTCGTCAAACACATATTTTTGTAGTACAATTACCACCAAATACAAACGAAAAGCCGAACCAATAGTTCTACTGATGAGGAAAATAGTAGCAGCAGTTTTGTAGCTTACCACACCGAGTCGATGTTCGATATAGCTGTAAATAGAGGTCAAATTCATCCGGTAATACAACGGAAGCAAAATAGTGGCAATCGTGATAAATCCAAGTGCATTTCCCAACACAAATTGGAAGTACTTGAACTGTAAATCCGGATTTCCTACTTCACCAGGCACCGAGATAAAGGTCACGCCCGATAGCGCTGTTCCAATCATTCCAAAGGCCACCAAGTACCATTTTGAATTTTTATTGGCTTTAAAAAAAGCATCATTACTGCTGTCTTTTTTACTGATTACATTGGATATCAGAATTAAAACTCCAAAATAGATGATGATAATAGTTAAAATGGCTGTTGATGACATAAATTGAAATTTGTTTGTGCCAAAATACGAAATTAATGTTTCAATTTGAAAGTTTGAAAATCGGAGTCTGAATTAAATTTCAAATTTTCAAATCATCTCATTTTCAAATTAATTACTTTTGCGCCATGGAATTTTCATCAAAACTTTTAGAAAAAGCAGTAAGTGAAATGGCTCAATTGCCTGGAATTGGTAAACGAACGGCATTGCGGTTGGTATTGCATTTGTTGAAGCAACCTACAGAGCAAACCCAATTTCTTTCGCAAGCATTGGTCGCCATGCGAGAGGAAATCAAGTTCTGTAAAAGTTGCCACAACATTTCCGATAGTGAAGTGTGTGAAATTTGTGCAAATACTTCAAGAGATCATGCCGTTATTTGCGTTGTAGAGGATGTACGCGATGTAATGGCCATCGAAAACACCAATCAATTCAGAGGGATTTACCATGTTTTGGGAGGAAAAATTTCGCCAATTGATGGAGTGGGTCCGAGCCAGTTGAATATTTCTAGTTTGGTCGAAAAAGTAAAACAGCGCGAAATTAAAGAAATTATTTTTGCTTTGAGTTCAACCATGGAAGGCGATACAACTAATTTTTATATTTTCAAACAAATCAAAGATTTCAATGTAAAAACATCTACTATCGCCCGCGGAATAGCCGTTGGAGACGAACTCGAATACGCCGACGAAGTTACATTAGGAAGAAGTATTTTGCAACGCATCCCTTTTGAAAATTCTTTTTATAAATAATCAAGTATTTAGGCAACTTCTTTTGTTTTTTGAATTGAAAAACTATCTTTGTTTGCTCAAATTGATATCAATAATGAATAAATATTTTTTCTATATATTTTCACTGAGTTTATTGCTTACTTCCTGCGTACCCACTCAAGATTTAATTTACCTCCAGAATAAAGAAAATGGGAATAATTCAGCAGTTAACGAAATCAAAAACAAACCTTACCGTCTGCAAACCAATGATGTGATTACGATTAGTATCAAAGCGTTGGACTCGAAATTGGTTGAGATTTTTAGTATGCAAGCCAATCAATCTCAAATGAATATGACCAATGATCTTTTGTATTTTAATGGTTACACAGTTGATGATCATGGCAATATTCGAATGCCAATTTTAGGCGAAATCAATGTTTTGGGCTATACGGTGGAGGAAACCAGAAAAAAAATTGAAGATAAATTATTGGCCGACTATTTTAAGAAAGAAGCTGAGATTTTTGTAACGGTAAAATTATCGGGTTTCCGTTATACAGTGAATGGCGAGGTCAATAGTCCCGGAACCAGAGTGTTGTATCAAGATAGAGTAAATGTTATGGAAGCTATTGCCAATTCAGGTGATATCACCGTAACAGGCGATCGAAAAGATGTGAAAATTATGCGTCAATCGCCACATGGAACTGAAATTTATAGTATCGATTTAACTGACAGCAAAGCATTACAATCGCCATATTTTTATTTGCAACCCAATGATTATGTATACATCAAACCATTGAAGCAAAAATCATGGGGAACTGGAAAAACGGGAGTAGAATCTTTGGGAACTATCATCACTATACTTTCACTCGCTACTACTACTTTTTTATTATTACAGAATTAATTTCTCCTCGCGCATGTTAGATGTAAAAGATTTTTCTTTTTTTGAAGGTCAAAACAGTTTTGATTTTAAAGGTTTCTTAATCAAAACGGGTAGTTACTGGCGTTGGTTTGTCATTGGGTTGGTGATTTGTCTCACTGTAGCTCATCAGGTTAATATCAGAAAACAAAAAATTTATTCGCTTGAGACCACCATCGCAGTAAAAGAAGAGAACAATCCGTTTTTTACCTCTAATACTAGTTTAATTTTCAATTGGGGAGGAACCTCCGATCAGGTGCAAACTTTAGCCACAACATTAAAGTCAAGATCGCATAACGAAATAGTAGTAGACAAATTACAGTTTTATGTGGATTACCTGCAACAACAAAAGTATTTTATTCAAGACGTTTACGGAAGCACCCCTTTTGTAATCAAAGTAGATAAGTCGAAAAATCAGATTATTGGCATTCCAATTACAGTAAAATTTGTATCTCCCAACGAATACGAATTGCGTTTTACCAACAAATCAAACTCAGTACCAGTGATGAACTACCTTAACCATCAAGGTGATGCTGTGTTAGTGCAAAGTGGTGATTTTGTGAAACGCTTTAGAGTAGGTCAACCCGTTCAGTTGCCGTTTTTAAATTTTACACTAGAAATCAAAGGAATTCAGAATGATTACGTCGGTAGTGAGTACATGATCCGATTCAATAGTTTTGATGATGTGGTTACCCGATACAAGGGAATCAAAATAGCCATTGACGAAAAAGCGGGAGCCATTTTAAAATTATCTCTCGAAGGAACCAACAAAGCTCGTATAGTTGATTACTTAAATGAAACCGTTACTACATTGATAAAAAGGCAATTGGATAATAAAAACCTTTTTGCAGAAAATACCATTAAGTTTATTGATACTACTCTAAAAATAATGGAAAACGACTTGAAAGCGGCGAACAACGAGCTCCGCGATTTTAGTCGCAACAACAATGTGGCCGATTTAAAAGCGGGAAGTTCGACTCTACAGAGCCAGTTACTTGAGTTTGATATTGAGAAAGACAAAATTGACCGCAAAATTAATTATTACAATTCATTGAGTAATTATTTGCGAAACAGTACAGATTATTCTAAGTTGCCTGCACCTGCTGTAGCCGGAATTGAAGACCCGAACATTGTTGGTAATGTGGCCGACTTAATTGGTCTATCTGTGCGTCGTTCAGAAATGGCCTACTCGGTTAAAAATGGCGATATGTTCAACTCGATTGATAACGAGATATCAGCTGTAAAAAAGGTATTACTCGAAAATATTAACGCGGCAAAATCGGCTATTTTATTCGAAAGTTCTCAGGTAAACAACAAACTAAATCAAGCAGAGGGTAAACTTCGAGTTTTACCAGAAGGCGAGCAAGAATTAACAAAGATTATTCGTAAATACGATTTAAGTAATAGTATTTACCAAACCTATTTACAAAAGCGAAACGAAGCACTGATTGTAAAGGCTGCTAATTTATCAGATATTCAGTTTATTGATCCTGCAAAAGATATTGGAGGAGGATTAATCGGCCCTCGAACCGAGGTCAACTACGTAATTGCAACTTTTTTAGGTCTTCTAATTCCGTTGTTAATTGTGTTTTTGATTTTCTTCATCAACAATTCCATTCAAAATACAGATGATATCAATAACCTAACCAAAATTCCGCTTATTGGTGTTATTGGTATAAAACGCACTGACACCAATTTGGCTGTTTTTGAAAAACCCAAGGCGGCTTTATCAGAATCGTTCCGCGCCATACGCTCTTCTTTGCAATTTTTATACAAAAAACAAAATGTACAAGGATCCAAAACATTAATGCTTACTTCGTCGGTCAGTGGAGAAGGTAAAACCTTTTGTACTGTCAATATCGCTACGGTTTTTGCAATGAGCGAGAAAAAAACGGTTATTGTAGGGTTCGATTTACGCAAGCCAAAAATATTTGACGATTTTAATCTCAAAAATGATATTGGAGCGGTCAATTATTTGATTGGTCAGGCAACTATTGATGAAATCATTCACAAAACCCAAATTCCATATTTGGATGTTATCATTTCGGGACCTGTTCCACCAAATCCTTCCGAATTGATCATGGGTGAATCAATGCGAGAACTCATTTCGGAACTGAAAAATAGATACGATTATGTGATTTTGGATACACCACCCGTTGGTTTGGTGACCGATGCAGTTGAACTTTCGCAATATGTTGACGTGACGCTTTACATCACCAGACAAAATTTCACCAAAAAAGAAATGATTAACTTGCTGAATAATAGAGTTAATAGAGGTGAACTCACCAATGTAAGTATTGTTTTGAACGGTTTTGAAAACAAAGCAAAATATGGCGCAGGCTATGGTTATGGCTACGGTTACGGTTATGGTGCTTATTCTAATGGCTACCATGAAGACGATGAGCCAAGAAATATAGTTGAGAAGTGGTTTAGAAAATTGAAGAAAATTATTGCAAAATAAATGGCTAGAAAAATATTAATAACTGGTGGTGCCGGATTTATTGGATCCAATTTGTCAGATTATTTTATCTCCAAAGGTGATCAAGTAGTTTGTTTGGATAATTTTTCTACCGGACACCGACACAATATCGATCCTTTATTGACCAATCCCAATTTTACATTAATTGAAGGTGATATTCGCAACCTAGCCGATTGTGAAAAAGCAGTAAAAGGAGCCGATTTTGTGCTTCATCAAGCAGCACTTGGTTCGGTTCCCCGTTCGATTAATGATCCCATAACTAGTAATGAGGTCAACGTTTCGGGTTTTTTGAATATGTTGACTGCTGCCAGAGATGCCAAGGTAAAGCGATTCGTTTATGCGGCTAGCTCTTCTACTTATGGTGATTCTGAAAGTTTACCAAAAGTAGAAGAGGTAATTGGCAAACCGCTTTCTCCTTATGCCATTACGAAGTACGTCAACGAGCTCTACGCTTCAATCTTCAGTACAACGTATGGTTTAGAAACGATAGGTTTGCGTTATTTTAACGTTTTTGGTCGTAAACAAGACCCCAACGGAGCTTATGCTGCCGTAATCCCTAAATTTGTTCAGTTGCTGATAAAGGGCGAAAGTCCAGTTATCAATGGTGATGGCAACTATTCACGCGACTTTACTTACATCGATAATGTCATTCAAATGAACGAATTAGCCATAGAAACCCAAAATCCAGAAGCCGTAAATACGGTCTATAACACGGCTTATGGTGATCGAACTACGCTCAATGATATGGTGTTTTATCTGAAAGAGTTTTTGTCAGAGTTTGATTCATCCATAAGCAATATTCAAATTATTCATGGCCCCAACAGAGCGGGAGATATTCCACATTCTTTAGCCAGTATTGAAAAAGCAAAAAGATTACTCAATTACGATCCTCAGTTTTCTTTTAAAGAAGGTTTAAAAGAGGCGGTAAAATGGTATTGTGAAAATTTAAAATAACGATTAATGAAAATAAAAAATATTTGCTGTATCGGAGCAGGCTATGTAGGCGGACCAACTATGGCCGTCATAGCGCAGAAGTGTCCTACTGTTCGCGTTACAGTTGTTGATTTAAATGCTGATAGAATTGCCAAATGGAATGATAATGATACCAATAATATTCCTGTTTATGAACCCGGATTAGCTCAGGTTGTCCAAGAAGCAAGAGGTAGGAATTTATTTTTTTCTACAGCTGTTGACAAAGCAATTGATGAAGCAGAGCTTATTTTTATCTCTGTTAATACACCAACTAAAACCTATGGTTCTGGTAAAGGAATGGCTGCCGATTTGAAGTACATTGAGTTGTGCGCCCGTCAAATAGCCAAAGTGGCTAAGAATGATAAAATAATTGTTGAAAAATCGACTTTACCTGTACGCACAGCGGAGGCCATAAAAAATATTTTAGACCATACGGGTAATGGCGTTCAGTTTCAAGTACTCTCTAATCCAGAGTTTTTAGCTGAAGGTACGGCAGTCCAAGATTTATTGTATCCCGATCGAGTTTTGATAGGAGGCAATGCATCCAATGAAGGAAAGTTAGCCATCGAAGCTCTTGTCGATATATATGCTAATTGGGTTCCAAGAGAACGAATTTTAACGACCAATGTATGGTCTTCAGAATTGTCAAAGTTGACAGCCAATGCGTTCTTGGCTCAACGAGTTTCTTCTATCAATGCCATTTCTGAACTTTGCGAAAAAACAGGCGCTGATGTAAATGAAGTAGCCAAAGCAATCGGAATGGATAGCCGAATTGGTTCAAAATTCCTCAAAGCCTCTGTTGGTTTTGGAGGTTCTTGTTTCCAAAAGGATATTCTAAATTTGGTTTATATTGCAAAATCATTCGGATTGAATGAAGTGGCCGATTATTGGGAGCAAGTGATCATTATGAATAACCACCAAAAAAGAAGATTTTCTAAAAATATCGTCACTACACTCTACAATACAGTTGCCGATAAAAAAATTGCTTTTCTGGGATGGGCTTTCAAAAAAGACACTAATGATACTCGTGAATCGGCTGCCATTTACATAGCCGATGACTTGATTTTCGAACGGGCTCATGTAGCCGTTTATGATCCTAAAGTCAGTCACGATCAAATGTTGTACGATTTGAATTATTTAGAAACGCGTTCTACTACGGAAAATGCTTATCATTTAAGCTCTAACGATAACCCTTATGTAGTTTGTAAAGATGCTCATGCCATTGCAATTCTAACAGAATGGGACGAGTTTAGAGCTTACGATTGGAAAAAGATATACGATAACATGCTCAAACCAGCATTCGTTTTTGATGGAAGAAATGTTCTAGATGCGGATCAATTAAGGGAAATAGGATTTATATATCAATCGATAGGTT
>CAZAJH010000077.1:0-8094 GCA_964485385.1 uncultured Flavobacterium sp. | reverse complement strand
GGTTTCTTGACTAGCCCCGATTGTAGTGGAAATCCTTTTATAACTCTGTCAGAGTTTTGAACTCTGACAGAGTTATAAAAGATTGCAACGAAAAGCGGGACATGATTACAAAAAAACGTAAGATAAGTGCTTCAAAAAATAAAATTAGAATTAGTTTGAAACATTTCTTAAATTTGTTCGTATAACCATTGTTATTCTTAAAACCAGCACAAAAATAGTATAAATTAAAAGATGGCGAAAAAAGTAAAGTATTATTTCGACCCAGAAAGTTTAGCGTACCGAAAAATAAAGACCAAAAAGTCGAAAAAAATAGCTTACGTTGCCTTGTTTTTACTTGCTTCTGCCTTATTTGGTTTTTTGTGTTTTGTGCTTTTTATGAATGTGCCGTTCTTAGAAACGCCGCGCGATAAAATTCAGGGTCGTGAAATTGAAGCTATGAAGTTGAATTATTCGATTTTGAGCAAAGAAATTGATCAATTGAATGAAGTAATGACTGCTTTGGAGGATCGTGATGACAATTTGTACCGTGCTTATTTTAATTCATCTCCCATCCCATTAGAAAAACGAACCGAAGGGATTAGTAAAAAAAGATACAAAGAGTTGGAAGGATTTAACAACTCGGATTTGGTGATTAATACCACACTAAAGGTAGATGCTTTGAAGAAAAGGTTGGCTGTGCAATCGAAATCACTGGATCAAATATTGGCGTTGGCCAAAGCAAAAGACAAGTTATTATCGGCTATTCCGGCCATTCAACCGGTAAAAAATGAAGATTTGAAACGAATGGCATCTGGTTTTGGTTACCGAAGTGATCCGTTTACCAAAGTGCGAAAAATGCACCAAGGAATGGATTTTACGGCAGCCACAGGTACGCCAATTTATGCTACTGGCGATGGCGTAGTAAAAAATGCTGATAATTCGCTGTCAGGCTATGGCAATCACATTCAAATTGCACATGGATTTGGCTATTTGACTTTGTACGGACACCTGAGTAGGTATAATGTACGTCCAGGTCAGCGTGTGAAGCGTGGCGATGTAATTGGTTTTGTGGGAAGTACAGGAAGAAGTCAAGCGCCACATTTGCATTATGAAGTACACAAAGATGGACAACCTGTGAATCCGATTAATTTTTATTATGGTACGATATCGGCTGCAGAGTATATGGTGATTTCGAAAATCGCAAACCAAGAAAATCAGTCGTTGGATTAGTGTCAGTGTTCAGTGTTCAGTGTTCAGTGTTCAAAATTAAAAATAAACAAATATGCATATAGAGCTTTCAAAAGACAAAAGGTATTTTAGTATAGGTGAATTGGCTGTGGCTTTTGATGTTAATGCGTCGCTGATTCGGTTTTGGGATAAAGAATTTGATATATTAAAACCTAAGAAAAACGCCAAAGGCAATCGGATGTTTACACAAGAAGATGTGAAGCACTTGCAATTGATATACCATTTGGTAAAAGAGCGTGGTTTTACATTGGAAGGGGCCAAAACCCATTTGAAAGAAAATCAAAAAAAGACCTTGGATAAATTTGAAATCATCAGCAAATTAGAAGGAATTAAAGCAGAATTAGTAAATATTAAAAACAATTTATAAATAAAATTAAACATTTAAAACAATAGAAATTATGAGAAAATTTTTGCCTGTTATTGTAATCGTTGGTCTTTTAATCATCGGTTTTATGTGGTACATGGGAATTAAAAATGGCGCCTTGGGTGTAAACCAAGAAGTAAATAAAGAATGGGGAAATGTAGAAACCTCGTACCAAAGACGAAATGATCTTATTGGAAACTTAGTAAAAACCGTTCAAGGTTCGGCTGATTTCGAAAAATCAACATTAGAAGCGGTTATCAAAGCGCGTTCAGAAGCTACTTCGGTTAAAATTGATCCAACCAATATGACACCGGCACAATTAACCCAATTCAACCAAGCACAAGGTAATTTGAATAGTTCTTTGTCAAGATTATTGGTAACTGTTGAACAATATCCGGATTTGAAAGCCAATCAAAACTTCTTGAAATTACAAGACGAATTGGCCAGTACAGAAAACCAAATTTTGACAGCAAGAACTCGTTTTAACGAATCTGTTAAAAATTACAACAACTATGTTTTGAAAATGCCAAACAGTTGGTTTTTGGGTGAATACAAAGAAAAACCATATTTCGATGCCGTGGCTGGTGCTGAAAAACCTGTAGATGTAGAATTCAACTTTGACAAAAAAGCAGAAACCAAATAATGTCGAAAGTAGAAGATTTTTTGACAAAAGCCGAAGAAGCTGAAATTGTGGAAGCAATTCGTTTGGCCGAAAAAAATACTTCGGGAGAAATCCGTGTGCATTTAGAAAAGCAAACTTCCATTGCTCCGATTGAACGAGCAGTGGAAGTATTTCATGAATTGCACATGGATGAAACCCAACAACGCAATGGCGTGATTATATACGTTGCGGTAAAGAGTAAGCAATTTGCTATTTATGGCGACCAAGGCATCAACGATAAAGTAGCCGATAACTTCTGGAATTCGACCAAAGACATTATGTTGGATCATTTCAAAAACGGACGCAATAAGCAAGCTTTAGTTGATGGTATTTATAGTGTTGGCGAGCAATTGAAACAGTTCTTTCCATACCAAAGTGATGACACCAACGAACTCTCTAACGAAATATCAAAAGGCGAATGATAGACTTTATTTTTAAAATGGCCCGTATCCTTTTGGTACTCGTATTGGTTTTTTTACACCAATTGGGTTTTGCTCAATTTACTATACCCAAAAAACCCAACTTTCAAACCTCGGTTTATGATTATGCCCAACTTTTAAGTGCTACTGAAAAATCGCAATTAGAAGAAAAACTGATCAAATATTCGGATTCGACTACTACTCAAATTGTAATTGCCACAGTAGAAACCATTGAAGGTGAAGATATTGGGATTTTAACTCCAAAGTGGGCTCATGAATGGGGAATTGGTCAATCTAAACAAGACAATGGTGTTTTTATATTGTTGGCCAAACAAGAACGCAAAATCTGGATATCGCCAGGTTATGGTTTGGAGGATAAATTGACTGCTGGAATCAATGGAGAAATTATTCGAAACGTAATTATTCCTGAGTTCAAAGCAGGAAGTTATTACCGTGGTTTAGATAAAGGAACTGATGAACTAATTAAAGTATTTGCGGGTAAGTACAAAGGCAAACGAATTAAAGGTGGTGAAATTAGTATTTTTCCCATTTTGTTTTTTATTATCATCTTTATTATCATCATACTAATTGCCTCTAAAAACAGGAAAAATGGGGGCAACAGTGGTGGTTTTGGTGGTCCCGATTTGATGGACATCATTATTTTGAGCAATATGGGAAGAAGCAGTGGTGGTGGATTTGGTGGTTCTTCTGGTGGCGGATTCGGCGGAGGATTTGGTGGCGGATTCGGAGGCGGCGGATTTTCGGGTGGTGGCGCAGATGGAAGTTGGTAGTTCAGTGTTCAGTGTTCAGTGTTCAGTGTTCAGTGTTCAGTGTTCAGTGTTCAGTAATGACAACTTATTTTTAAGAATAATCATTGTATAATTAAATATAAAAAAACGCCTTTTGAAGAGGCGTTTTTTTTATGATTTTACCACCACATCATTCTGCCCTCTTTTTTCTCTTTGCCTGCAAATTTTTCTAGTTTGTAAGTCAATGAAAACATAACGTAACGTTTCAGAACAATGTTTTCTTCATCTCTGATGGTTGTGGGAGTAATGGTTCGTGTGGCATTCTGGTTTTGATTTAACAAATCATATACTTTGACTTTTGCCATTAATTTCTTTTCAAAAAAACCATAGGATAAACTGGTGTTCCACAAAAAGAAATCCTTTTTAAAACCGTCTGCTATATCTGAATTGTAAGTGTAACCAAAATCGCTTCCAAACACCCAGTTTTTGGGCCAATAACTTGTCAATTGAAAGTTGAATCGATGCAAGAAATTTGAAGCCGACTCGATGACATAATTGGTGTAATTGGTTTTCGTAAAGCTGTAATTGTACGAAGGATTTAAGGTAAGAAGCTCGCCATACTCGTAGCTAAAATTGATGCGTGGCGAAACACTTCTTGATTGGGCTTCAAAAATTTCGGCATCAGTAAATCCTTTTGAAAGGCCAAAATTACCATTCAAACGGGTTTCCAATCGAAACTTATGCGTCTCTTTTTTGAAAGATTTATTCCAATAAATGCCCATCCAACCATTGTAAGTTCCCGATACATTTTGATAGGTAGTTGTCCGTTTTCGGTTGCTGTCAAAGGTGGTTGAAGAGACAATTTGATTGTCATACAGATTGATACCCGAATACAATCCGTAACCCGATCGTGTGGCATAATCAAAGTCGCGGTACGAAAAATTAATCCAATGATTTTTGTTCAAATCAACCAATGGATTTCCTATCAAAGTATTCAATGGATTGGCTAAATCTTCAACCGCTAGTACTTGTCGAGCAGTTGGTAAATCATAAGAATAATTGTAATTGAGCCAAATGGAACGGGTTTTCGTCAGACGGAAATTACCATAAGCACTTACGTAAGGCAAAAGGTAATTCTTGTTGTAATTAGAATCTACAAATAAATACCTTGACGATGCATCAAAATGAACAATCGAGGTTCCTGCATCGAGATTCAAACTGAATTTACTTCGTGAAAATTGAAATCCAGCTGTGGGCGTAATGGTATTTTCTAGCGAACTAAAAGTATTGGTAAGTAAGTCGTTGGAGATCGAATACGTTTGAGAGATACTATCAAAATCAAAAGAATCCCTTCGATCTGAGTTCTTATCGTATTTGTATTCGAATCCGACTTTGATGTTGAGCGAATCGGTTATTGGTTGCGAAAATTCAAATTCTGTCAAATAATAGGTCTTTCTATTTCGGGAAAAATTAGCCTGGTTCCGCCTATCATCAGGTGCGGAGTTTTGGTAAAAAATAGTATTGGAATCGTTAAACTCAGTATCATCCGAAGTGGTGTTTTCATTTTCAATCACCAAACTAATGTATTGACCTTCTCTTTTAAACGATTTGTTGAATGTGAGCGTGTTTTCAAAACCTTTGACATCATTTTCGTAAAAGGAATCTGATGTGCTTTCATTGAGTAAAACATTTTCAGCATCAAACGATTTCTGAGAGGAAGAGACTTTATTTTTACTACTCGATCTGGTGAAATTAGGTTCAATTGTCACCGAAGCTGTCGAATCAATTTTAAACTCAAATTGACTGGAAAAATTGTGCACGTACCGATCTTCATTCGTGTCGGAATTAGAATCTGTAGTAAAATTTCCGGATGGCAATAAATTGATGGACTTCGTTTTGTTCTCATTTTTGGCGTTGGCCGAAGAATAAAAATAACTGAGTGCTGTCTCTGTGTTTTTGGTCCACTCATCCGAATAATTGATTCCGACTAAATTGGATTGTGTAATTCCTTTTCCTGATCCAAAACTACGACCGTTGATTCCGAACGAACCATTGTCATTAAACCATACATTTCGGTTACGGCCGCCTCCCATATTGTCAAATACTTCGTCCATAGAAAAACCGATGGAATTGATATTGTTTGAAGAGGCCAAAACACTCAACTTACGTTTGTTTTTAAAATAATTGACTAATACGCTACTCTCGTACCGCTTATCTGAACCATAACCACCCATAAATTTTCCAAAGAAACCCTTATTTTTATCTTCCTCAATGGTGAGGTTGATACTTGCATTATTCGAACTAGCAACTTGACCTGTTTTTTCTTCTTTAATAGTTTTGGTATCGGTGACTTGTACTTTGTTAATGATGTCGGATGGCAAGTTTTGTAGCGCTATTTTTCCGTCTTTATCAAAAAAAGGTTTCCCATTAACCAGCACCTGATTGACTTCTTTTCCGTTGACTGTAATTTTTCCGTCTGCATCGATTTCAACACCGGGCAATTGCTTTAACAAGGTCTCTACATTGGCATCGGGGCGAACTTTAAAGGAAGAAGCATTAAACTCTAAAGTGTCTTTCTTGATGCGAATAGGCGGAATTTCTCTTTTGATTTGAACTTCATCAAGGTTGGTCGGAGCTGCCTTCAGTTGAATTGTACCAAAGTCTCTACTACTCTCTATTGACGATAAATTTACCTTGTAATCTTCATACGAGATGTAAGACATTTTGAGGTAAACAGGCTCTGTCATTTTTTTGGTCTTGAACGTAAATTTTCCCAACTTGTCTGTAATGGTGTAATCAACAACGGATGAATCTTTTGCTTTAGACAAATAAACGGTGACAGCTTCTATTGGCAATTGGGTTTGTTCATCGATAACTTTTCCTTGCAAAACAATTGAATTTTGAGCGACAGATGGAGAAAAAATTAATACTAATACTAGAAGGTAAAGTGATTTTGGCATACAACGTTTTTTTTGTTTAACTACTAACTGCGAAATAAAGGTTTTAGTATTAATTAACAGAATTTCTTACAAATTTTAACATAAAAAAAACCGACCCTGATAGAGAGTCGGTTTGGTGTTGGCTAATTACTGCCTTATAATTTTTTGATGGCCTCTGTAGCGTAAGCGTTTGCTGGATCAAGTGATAGCGTTTTGTTTAGCAACTCTTTTGCCTTGGTTTTATCTGTATTGGCATAAAACGCTGCCATATTGTTGTATGATTCCGTTACTTTCGCTTTGTTTTTGGTCACTTCTTCTGCTCCTTTGGCTTCAACCAACTCAACGTATTTTTGATAGTTGGTGGCCATCAATTCGTCTTTATCCAACGTATTGTTAATTCTAGCTTTATATAAGTAGGCTTCTTGATAACTCGGAGAAGCTGTAATTACATTATCCATAGCCAAACTAGCCTTCTCTAATGAAGCCGTATCAATGGTTTTTGCGTCTTTTCCTCTGTTGTTTGTGATTACACTTAAACCATAATAAATATTGTCTTCAAGGAAATTTTTTGAGTCGGTATTTGTAATAGCTGTTTCAAAAACAACCTGTGATACTGTGTACAACTTCTTCGAAAAATAATCTTTCCCAATCTCGTTTAATGCATTTGCCAAAGAAGGTGACATCTCCAAACCTTTTTTAAGATTTTGTACGCCTGAGTTCAACAGAGCCGTATCAACTATTTTGGTATCAACATTAGCCGATTTTTTGATTTGAGCTAATCCTAAATAGTAGTAATCGCCACCAATTATTTTGTTTGAACCTTTATTGATAAATTCTGTCAAAGAGGCAATTGCACTATCTGTATTGCCATTTTCATAGGCAGAATACCCTAAGTAACGCAAAATTCTTGGGTTTACCTTATCCAATTTTTTCATTTCATTAGCCTCAGCTTCCAAAGCTTTATAATCTTTAGCCAAGATTAAAAAGTCAGCATGACGCATACGAGAAGACAATGAATAATCCGTTAAACTCATGTATTTTTCATAATTACTCAACGCTTTAGCAATATTCTCCGTGTATGTTTTAGGCTGGTTATTGGCCCAATAATAATAAGTTTCGGCAAGCTCTCTGTATACAGGGCCATAACTTGGATTCATTTTAATCACTTCGTCATACGCTTTAATAGCCTCTGTGTACGCTTTAGCGCCTTTCAACAAAACACCCAATTGCATTTTGGCTCGAATCATAGTGCCGTCAAGTTGGAAAGCAGAACGATACGCCGAATAAGCCGCATTTTGATCTTTGTTGCCGTAGTAGGCATCACCTAAAGCCAAAAAGACTTCAGCTGAATTCGGATTGGCCAGCTTGGCTTTTTCCAATATTGCGATAGCAGCATTGTAATCGGGCTTGTCAGCAGTAATATACGCTTGAGCAATGTAGACTAACTCTTCAAAGTCTTTTTTCTTCAATCCACTTGTCACCGCATCAAACTTTGATTTGGCACCGCTTGTGTTTCCATTGTTCAAATCCAACTGACCCAAGCCAATAGTATTAAATTTAGCTCCCTCAGTAGCAGCTACTCCTTTGTCAAAAAACATTTTAGCCGAATCTTCAAGATTTTGTTTGATCTGTAAGATCAGTTTAACCAAGAGATGACATGTGTAAGATCAGTTTAACCACGAGATGACATGTGTAAGATCAGTTTAACCAAGAGATGACATGTGTAAGATCAGTT
>CAZAJH010000076.1:0-8107 GCA_964485385.1 uncultured Flavobacterium sp. | reverse complement strand
TTTTGAGGGTTATTTAATTTCTGTTTCTTTGTGAAATGCAGAGTAAATCTTTGAACCGCTTCGTGAAATAGCTAAAATTATACCACAAAGATTCACTGAAAAAACACAAAAAACTCAAAGCGTGACTACTCTTGCAACAAATAATTCAACACCACTACATCTACTTTTCCGTCGGGAAACAACTTGTTTTTCTTTTCAAAGGATTGAATGGCTTGCAGTGTGATATCACGAAATAGACCGTCAACAGGAATGGTGTAGCCTTTACTAACTAGCATTTTTTGTAGTTCAAACACAAAAGAACTGTAATCACCTACTTTCAGACTGTATTTTTCAGGATTACTTTGAAAGGTTTGCATCACAAATTGACGCTTCAAATACGCATCGTATGCCTTACCCGAAAAACCACTATTTTCAAAAGCAATGACGTCTTTGTTTGATAACCCTCTGCTTTTTATTTGGGCTGATAGTGTCAATCGGTCTTCGTAGAATTTTACGATGCCTAGTTTCTTTGTGTATTCATTTACAAGCGCTTTGGTATCCTCGTCATCGTCTTCTGGGTTGCGCACATCTACACCATTAGTAGCCCAAGCCAATCGCACAAATCCATTCACGTCTTCAATAGCTTGGTAATAATTCAGTAAAGTAGCTTTGTCGTGGTAGTTCAAATCAATTTTTTCAACGCTCACATAATCGGTTCCTGGTGCATGAAAACGCTGGTAATCGCTGTAGCAATTGTAGCCAAAAATCAATACAATGACAAGGAGAATAACGATAAGAATTTGTTTCATAATCCGTAAATATTGTAAGGCAAAAATAAGGATTAATGGTCAACAATTGTTAATTTATTTGATGTCTTTCAACCGAAGTTGCACCGATACAGTTCCGTTAAACTCATTTTCATCGATGCAATACAAGGCGTCAAACGGTTTTTTGTTTTTTACAACATCGCATTTTTTCCCCAAGCCAAAACCAATAGCACCAAAACCTTCGGAGTCATCTTGTTTGACAAATAGTTTTAAATGAGCTTCGTTTTGACCTATTGTTTTCGCATAACCTGAGTCTTTGAGTTGTTTCGATAGAAAAACAGGCGTCATGTTGTTGGGGCCAAAAGGCTCGAATTGTTGCAACAACCGAATAAATTTGGGGTTGATTTGAGTAAGTTGAATCTCAGCATCAACTGTCACTTCTGGTATCAAAAGTTCGGGCGCAATAGTATCGCGAACTGTTTTTTCGAAAGCCTCTTTGAATGCTGGGTAGTTTTCTTCTTTCAAGGTCATGCCAGCCGCATACATATGTCCGCCAAATTGTTCTAAATGTTCAGCGCACGCTTCCAAAGCATTGTAAATATCAAAGCCTTTAACTGAGCGTGCCGAGGCAGCAAGTTTGTCGCCACTTTTGGTAAAAACAAGCGTTGGGCGGTAATAGGTTTCGGTCAATCGAGAAGCAACAATACCAATTACGCCTTTGTGCCAATTTTTGTTATACACTACGGTGGTGTAATTTTCTTGTTCGTTATTGGTTTCAATTTGCGCAAGTGCTTCTATCGTGATTTGTTTGTCTAAATCTTTTCGATCAGCGTTGTGTTGTTCGATTTCGGAAGCAAATTGTTCGGCTTGTTCCAAATCAAATTCGGTAAGTAATCGCACCGCTTCATTGCCGTGTTTGATTCGACCCGCGGCGTTAATTCGTGGTGCAATGATAAAAACCACATCAGTAATGGATAGGCTTTTCTTTTTTATGTTTTCGATTAAGGCTTTGATTCCAGGTCGTGGATTTGTGTTAATGACTTCCAATCCGAACTTCGCCAAGACTCTGTTTTCGCCCGTCATCGGTACAATATCGGCCGCTATGGCTGTTGCGACTAGATCGAGGTAGGGAATGAGGTCCTGAATTGATTGGTTGCGATTTTGTGCCAAGGCTTGTATCAACTTAAAACCTACTCCACAGCCACATAGTTCGTCGTAAGGATACGAACAATCGTCGCGTTTTGGGTCGAGAACCGCAACGGCATTCGGCAATTCGTCGCCCGGGCGATGGTGATCACAAATGATAAAATCAATGTTTTTGTTGTTGGCGTAAGCTATGTGATCGATAGATTTGATACCACAGTCGAGCGCAATGATTACAGAAATTCCATTATCGTCAGCGTAGTCAATCCCTTTGTAGGAAATCCCATAACCCTCGTCGTATCGATCTGGAATATACGTGTCGATATTTGGGTAAAAACTTTTTAAGTAGGATGACACGAGCGATACGGCAGTGGTTCCATCTACATCATAGTCGCCAAAAACGAGGATATTTTCTTGATTTTGGACCGCTTTTTCGATACGAGCCACGGCTTTGTCCATATCTTTCATCAAATAGGGATCGTGCAAATCGTGTAGGGTTGGGCGAAAAAAGGTGCGGGCTTGTTCGTAAGTTTCAATGCCACGCTGTACCAATAAAGAGGCAATAATTTCGGGTACTTGAAGTTCGTTTTGCAGTTGCTGCACTTTTGTTTTTTCAGGCTTAGAGAGAAGATTCCAACGCATAATTAAGGAGTTTAATGGTTATTTTGGCTTGTAATTATTGAACAAATATAGAAAATATTTTAAGAGCACTGAGAGTACGTGTTTTAAAAATAAACGAATTACACCAAATGATTGTCATCAACTCCGTTTTCAATTACTGACCACTGACCACTGACCACTGACCACTGATTACTGATTACTGATTACTGACCACTATTTCATCCCACCAACCACAGCTACAATCTCACCCTTAGGTGCTCTGGTTTCAAAATGTTTGAGAACCTCTTGCGCAGTTCCGCGAATGGTTTCTTCGTGCAATTTACTCAATTCTCTGGAGATGGATACCGGTCTGTCTGCACCAAAATATTGTACAAATTCAGTCAAGGTTTTCACAAGTTTGTGTGGCGAAACGTAAAAAATCATGGTGCGCGTTTCTTCGGCCAAAGCGAGGTAACGTGTTTGGCGTCCTTTTTTTTCAGGTAAAAAACCTTCAAATACAAAACGATCATTGGGCAAGCCACTATTTACCAAAGCCGGAACAAAAGCCGTAGCGCCAGGTAAGCAATCCACTTCAATATTGTGTTCTACACATGCGCGGGTGAGTAAAAAGCCAGGATCTGAAATAGCAGGCGTTCCAGCGTCCGAAATGAGTGCAATGGTCTCGCCACTTTTGATGCGAGCCACAATATTTTCGACCGTTTTATGCTCGTTGTGCATGTGGTGGCTGTGCATGTGCGTAGCAATGTCAAAATGCTTAAGTAATTTGCCGCTGGTGCGTGTGTCTTCGGCCAAAATCAAATCGGCTTCTTTCAAAACCTGAATGGCTCGAAACGTCATGTCGTCTAAGTTGCCAATGGGCGTTGGAACTATGTAAAGTTTAGACATGGTATTACAAGAACTTTTTCTCTACAAGAGCAATAAAATTTTCTGCAAATTCGTCGGCGCCTTCCCAATTGTTGTAATCCGGTTTGATGATTTCTTCAATAAAATCTTTGGCTTCTTCAAAGGTGCTGAACGTATTCAATTGAGATAAAACTCTATTATAATCTTCTGTAGAATCGCCAAAAAGATATTTTACAAATCCAATACGATCGTTTAGACCAATATTGATTGTTTTACCCAGCGCATCATTCAACGAAAGCGATTTTCCCTCTTCACGATCAACAATGACATCACTTTTAGCCTCAGTTTTCTCTTTTTTAGATGCGGGTTTGGTGATTTCGTTTGGCTTAACAAAAACGGGTTCATTGTAATGCTCTCCCAGTAACTCTTCAAACGAAATTTGTTTGGTTTCTGATTTAATTTCTTCCACCTGAACGTGTTTCAGATTCTCAGCTGGCTTTTCATCTTCAATCTCAAGCGGACTCTCAGCGGCCAATTCAAAAATAGCTCCGAAATCATCCATCCCTTCTGAATGAGCCGTGATTTCCTCTTCCAACTCTTCTTCATCCAAAGTGATTTCGCCTACTACAACAGGTTCTTCTGCCACCTGGGTTTCGATTTCCGCTACAACTTTAGGTGCTACAATGTCTTGCTCTTTACTTTCAGCAACAGTTTCTTCTTTAGGCTCTTCAATAACTTCTGGTTCGGAAACAGCAATGGGATTGGGTATGCTTTTTACTTCCAGTGAATTGGCGAGTTTTTCTTCCAAATCGTCAACAGCGATTTCCGATTTTACTTGCTCGTAATTATCACCATAAAACTTCAAAACGGTCAATGCTTCATATAGTTTCTGCGTTTCATGGTACAATTGATCTACCTCCGATTTGTTTTTTAATTTCAAAATTCGGTGAGCAATGCTGAGTAATTCGGCTTCCAATCTTTTTTTCATAAGTTTAAAGAATTATGATGAGTTGCTTGTGTAAAAAATGTTATTTTTGTTTGCGTTACAAAGTAATAAAAAGTATTCAAATTAATACGTGAAAAATACAAAATGTTTCTCGAAAATACAGTAAATCATAAAGAACAGTTTGGTTGGATTGAAGTCATCTGCGGTTCGATGTTCTCTGGAAAGACCGAAGAACTCATCCGAAGGCTAAAAAGAGCCCAATTTGCCAAACAAAAAGTAGAGATTTTCAAGCCAGCGATAGACACACGTTATGATGAAGAAATGGTAGTTTCACACAACAAAAATGAAATCCGTTCTACTCCTGTTCCTGCTGCTGCCAACATAGCAATTTTAGCTCAAGGTTGTGATGTAGTTGGTATTGATGAAGCACAGTTTTTTGATGACGAAATTGTAAAAATTTGTAACGATTTGGCCAATTCTGGTATTCGAGTAATTGTGGCAGGATTGGATATGGATTTTAAAGGCAATCCATTCGGACCCATGCCAGCGCTGATGGCGACTGCCGAATACGTGACCAAAGTGCATGCCGTTTGCACCCGAACCGGAAACCTTGCGCATTACAGCTTTAGAAAAGCCGATAATGATAACTTGGTTTTGTTGGGTGAAACCGAAGAATACGAACCCTTAAGTCGTGCTGCTTATTTCAAAGCCATGCGCGAAAATTTGATTGTAAACGATCCGGAAGACCTCTCTGAAGAAACCCCAAAATAGTCGATTGTGACTGTATCCATCCGAAATATTATTCCCATCATCAAAGCGCAGTTTTCTGGAGCCAATGATGTGGCTATTATCGATTCTATCTCTATCGACAGTCGATCGTTGCAAAATAGCGAAGGCACTTTGTTTTTTGCTATTGTCGGACCCAATCACGATGGACACAATTTTATTCAGGCACTCATCGATAAAGGAGTTTTTAATTTTGTGGTCAATCGCATTCCAGACAATGTGGAAGAGAAAGCCGAACGGAAAAGTGTTAATTTTTTGGTGGTCAAAGACACGCTCGAAGCATTGCAAACTTTTGCCGCTTCGTACCGCAGTAATTTTGAGTTTCCTGTTATTGGTGTTACAGGTAGCAACGGAAAAACCATCATCAAAGAATGGTTGAATTTTTTGTTGAGTCCCGATTACAATATCATTCGTTCGCCCAAAAGTTACAATTCGCAAGTGGGTGTGCCGCTTTCGGTTTTGGGGATTAATGAAAAGCACAACCTTGGCATTTTTGAAGCCGGAATTTCTACGGTCAATGAAATGGAACACTTGCAAAAAATTATTCAACCAACCATCGGAATTCTCTCCAATATTGGTTCGGCTCACGACGAAGGCTTTCACGATGTGGGCGAAAAAATCAAAGAAAAATTAAAGTTATTCACTGCGGTTGAGGTTTTAATCATGAATAAAAACCGTACCATAGAAGCTTTTTTAAATCCAAAAATCAACACCTTTACCTGGAGTTCAGATCACAGTAAAGCCGATGTTTATATCATGGCTAATGAAAAAGCGGACCAAACCGAGTTGAAGATTACTTACGACAAATTGTGCTTCAAAATTGGTATTCCGTTTCAAGATCAAGCGTCGATTGAAAATGCCATACATTGTTTGATGGTGATGCTTTATTTGGGCTACGAGCAAAATACGATTCAAGATCGCATGCTCCAATTGTATCCCGTTGAAATGCGTTTGAAAGTCAAAAACGGAATTAACAATACAACGCTTATTGACGACAGTTACAGTGCCGATTTTCAGTCGCTTAAAATAGCTTTGGATTTTTTAGAGAGCCAAAAACAACACAAAAAGAAGACCCTGATTTTGTCCGATATTTTT
Source organism: uncultured Flavobacterium sp. (assembly GCA_964485385.1). Classification (GTDB taxonomy): domain Bacteria; phylum Bacteroidota; class Bacteroidia; order Flavobacteriales; family Flavobacteriaceae; genus Flavobacterium. The sequence continues at coordinate 1,927 of CAZAJH010000076.1, read as the reverse complement.
CAAAGTGGTTTAGTTACCGAAGAATTGTACTCGAAAGTATCACAACTGATTGTCTCTAACAAAATCAATCGGGTTATCGCCATTGGAGAAACTATTTCGAGTTTCAAAAACAAATTTCCCAATTGCTTGGCATTTGCTTCTACCGAAAAATTCATCGACGAAATAGACCAAATTCCATTCGAAAATGAAACCTTGTTAATCAAAGGTGCGCGTCATTTTCATTTTGAAGAAATTGTGTTTCTTTTGGAACAAAAAACACACGAAACGGTTCTTGAAATCAACTTAAATGCCATTAGTCACAATTTAAATTATTACAAATCAAGACTCAAACCGGCCACCAAAATGATGGTGATGGTTAAGGCCTTTGGTTATGGTAATGGGGGTTACGAAATAGCCAAATTACTTTCGCATCACAAAGTCGATTATTTGGGTGTGGCTTTCGCTGATGAAGGAATCGCGTTAAAAAACGCCGGAATTGAATTGCCTATCATGGTGCTCAATCCCGAGACGACCAGCTTTGCTGCCATGATTCAATACCATTTGGAACCCGAAATCTATTCGATTAAAGGGTTGAACGCTTTTCTCAAATTGGCCGAACAAAAGAAACTAAAAAACTTTCCTATTCACATCAAAATCGATACGGGAATGCATCGTTTGGGTTTCGAACAAAAAGACATGTCCGATTTAATAGCCAAACTCAAAGGCAACACAACGGTTCAGGTTAAAAGTATTTTGTCGCATTTGGCTGCAAGCGATGATGGGCAACACAGCGACTTTACCTTATCGCAAATCAAATTGTTCGACCAACTATCAATGCAATTGATGACCGAACTCAACATCAAACCGATTCGTCATATTTTAAACTCGTCGGGTATTTCCAATTTTCCACAAGCCCAATACGATATGGTTCGTCTGGGAATTGGTCTGTATGGTGTTTCCAACGACGAAGACGAACAAAAATATTTGGAAACCGTTGGAACACTCAAGTCGATTATTTCGCAAATCCGAACCATCGAGGCTGGAGAAAGTGTGGGTTATAGCCGCCGATTTGTGGCCACGCAAACGACCAAAATCGCTACCATTCCAATAGGGTATGCCGATGGAATTTCGCGTCATTTGGGCAATGGAGTAGGTTATGTCACCATCAAAAACAAAAAAGCACCTATAGTTGGTAGTGTGTGTATGGATATGCTTATGGTAGATGTTACGTCTATTGATTGCAAAGAAGGCAACGAAGTCATCATCTTCGGAAATGACCCGTCAGTGCAACTCATTGCCAAACTATTGGGTACGATTCCGTACGAAATTATGACCGGTATTTCACAAAGAGTAAAACGAGTTTTTTATAGAGAGTAGTTTTAATTCTACAAAAAAAATGTTAATGTATTGAATTTTTATTTAATTTTGTTTCATTAACCAATAAAAACTATAACTCATGGGAATGATATCCGAATTCAAAGATTTTATCGCAAAAGGTAATGCAATGGACCTAGCAGTCGGAGTAATTATCGGGGGTGCTTTTGGTGCCATTGTTAATTCACTGGTGTCTGATGTGATTACACCTGCTTTATTAGATCCAGCTTTAAAGGCGGCAAAAGTGGCTAATTTAGCCGAACTAAAAACCGACGGTGGTATTTTATACGGTAAGTTTTTAGCTGCTGTAATCAGTTTCTTGGTGATTGCTTTTGTCATTTTTATGTTGGTAAAAGCGATGAACAGCATGAAGAAAAAAGAAGAGCCAGCTCCAGCGGCTCCAGCAGGCCCAACGCAAGAAGAATTGTTAACGCAAATCCGCGATTTGTTAAAAAAATAACCAACCGCTACATACATATTCTAACCAAACCACTCGTTGATTCGGGTGGTTTTTCTGTTTTTAAAAAACCAACATTCACCATTCCAAGTTGACTATTCAAAATTTTCAGGAGCT
>CAZAJH010000075.1:0-8201 GCA_964485385.1 uncultured Flavobacterium sp. | reverse complement strand
TTAATCTTTAAAAAATAACACGATGTAATTCATTCAAACTAATATTATTTTATTGAATACTTTATTTTTAGTATTTTTTTTTCGATTGATCATTAAAAAGCGACTCCGAGAGGAATTTAGTGTCATTTGGATTATAAGTTCACTATTTTTAAATTTATTTGCTTTTTGGAGAGAAGGTATTGATGTATTGGCCCATTTTTTTGGCATTTACTATCCTCCTGCCATACTATTTATAATTTTGTTTATGGTGTTGATTGTGTATTCTTTACATTTGAGTATCATTCTTTCAAAACAAAAAAACGACATTAAAAATTTGACACAAGAGATTGCATTTATTAATCAAAAACTAGAACAACAATCCAAATAAATCCTTGTCATGGTTGAGCATTCTATTCCAAAATACAAACAATTCCTATTTCTTGCTTTGCTAGCCGGAATTGCCTTACTCACTTATTCTAATCATTTTAAAAATCCATTTGAGTTTGACGACAGCCATACCATCGTAAACAACCTGCACATTCGCCATATCAAAAATATTCCCACTTTTTTTTCAGATGCTTCAACCATAAGTTCACTACCCGCCAACCAAGCCTATCGCCCCGGATTAACCACTCTCAATGCAATTGATTATTGGATTGGTGGCGAAGTGAATCCCAATCCATTCTACTATCACCTGTCTATTTTTGCCTCTTTTATTTTACTCGGACTGGCACTATTTGCCTTCTCTAAAAAAATATTAGGTCCCTATTTTAATCCAAAAACAGTTGCAATTGCTAGCTTATTTTTAACAGCTTGGTTTTGGTTACATACGGCAAACAGTGCCACTATCAACTATATCATTCAACGTGCAGATTCCTTCTCTACGTTGATGGTTGTTACAGCCTTTTGTGTGTATTTGTACTTGCCCAACCTGCAAAAATATTACTTGTACATGATTCCAATTGTATTGGGCTTTTCTGTAAAAGAACCAACAATTATGTTTATTGGACTTCTAATTGTGTATAAAATTCTCTTTGAAAATAATACCTCGCTCGGAGAAGCATTTTCAACCCAAAAAAAGGTACTATTTAAGGTAATTGGCCAATGCGCTGTTCCTATAATTATATCGGTTGTGTTAATTGTTTTTTCTCGCAAAATGACACCCGCACTATGGTCTTCGGGCGCTTCGGATGTACTACGCTATGCCTTAACACAACCATACGTAATTTTACATTATTTCAATAATTTTATTCTACCAACCAACCTGGTAATCGACTCAGACTGGAAAATAGTGGAACGCATCTTTGAAGATCGCGTAATTATCGGATTTGCTTTTTTAATCGGACTCCTCTATTTGTCCTTTAAAACATCAAAAAAGCACAAACCTATTGCCTTTGGTATTATTTGGTTTCTTCTCGCTTTGCTGCCAACTTCAAGTGTTATTCCTTTAGCAGAAGTACTCAATGATCACCGTCCTTTTTTTGGATATATCGGTTTGTTCATCGCTTTTGTTTACGCAGTTACGTACCTCTACAAAAAGCATACGGCGGTACTCAAGCCCTATGTTTTTATTGGCGCTCCGCTAGTTTTAGTATTACACGCTTGGGGAACTTACCATCATAATTCGAAATGGAGTTCGCCTGAATCAATATGGAAAGACGCTACCATCAATGCTCCTTTGAATGGTCGTGCTTGGATGAATTATGGGTTGGCTTTGATGGAAAGAGGTGACTTTACATCGGCCAATGAAGCATTCACCAGAGCAATTCAACTTTGGCCAAACTATCCTTATGCGCTGATTAATATTGCTATTCTAAAAAGCGCACAAAACGCTCCTGCTGAGGCTGAAATCAACTTCAAAAAAGCGATTGAACTTGACCCAATTCTACCCGAAGGATATTATTATTATGCTGATTTTTTAGTAAAACAAAACCGAGTTACTGAGGCAAATAAGTATATTGAAAAAGGGTTGGAATTGAGTCCAAAACACTTTGATTTGCTTCGACTTAAAAATCATGTTGAAGACTTCAACAACAAGGGAGGAAGTTACAGCGCAAATGAACTCGATAAAGCCCTGGAACTAGCCAAAAACAATCCCAATCACGAGAATTACCTCAACCTTAGCTTGCAATATTACAATACCAAACAATTTGACAAATGCATAGAGGCATGCTACAAAGCACTGCAATTAAAACCCGACTACGACTTGGCTTACAACAATATTTGTTCGGCCTACATCGAACTCAAAAACTGGGACAAAGCGGTTGAAGCCGGACAAAAAGGTGTTTCTATTAATCCCAATAACACGTATTTGCAACAAAATCTCAAGTATGCTTTACTTCAACAAAACAAATAAACATGATTATTTTAGGAATAAACGCTTTTGGTCACGACTCTTCTGCTTCGCTCATTATAGATGATGTATTGGTTTTTGCTGTAGAAGAAGAACGGCTAACTCGCAAAAAACACGATGGCCAATTTCCTATAAAATCCATTCAAGCTTGTTTGGATTTTGCTCAAATCACTATTGCCGATATTGACCATATTACTTTCTTCTGGAAGCCAAGCATTACCTTACAAAACATTCCTGTTTATTTCGTTAGATTCTTTGATAAAGTGCCGCAATTACTACGTGAACAACGTCATTTTGAAGTCGAAGAAAACTTAGGAATGCTCACATACATCAAAGATATGTATGGAGTTCCTCGATTTATCCGAAATCATTTCCCAAACGGAAAAAAAGCCAAATTTCAATTTCATTATATCGAACATCATTTGTGCCATGCAGCAAGTACTTTTTTTCCATCTTCTTTTGATGATGCTGCCATTTTAACCATTGATGGCGCAGGCGAATGGGCTACCACAATGTTGGCACACGGAAAAGGAAATTCTATACAGAAAATAGCAACAATCAACACACCGTATTCATTAGGTGCTTTTTACCAAGCTATTTCGATGCATTTGGGGTTCAAATTAATAGAAGGGCCAGGAAAATTAATGGCCTTAGCCTCATTTGGTAATCCGAATGGTGAAATGTACAAGCAGTTACAAAGCTTGTTTACCTATGAAAATAATGGAAAATACCGATTTGACATGTCGTATTTTAGTTACCATTATTCGCGAAAAAGTGGTGTAAGCAAAAAATTTACAGCTAAGTTCGGCCCATCTAAAAACGAAACTGGAAACTGGAGCCAATCAGAATTGGATTTGGCCGCAAGCGCACAACGCATCGTAGAAGAATTGTTTCTTCACATGGGAACGCATCTCAAAAAAATTACCCAATCAGAAAATATTTGTCTAGCTGGTGGCGTTGCATTAAATAGTGTAGCCAATGGCAAATTGGTGCAATCGGGTTTATTCAAAAACATTTTTATTCAACCTGCAGCGGGCGACTCGGGTACTTCGCTAGGAAGCGCGTTTTACTACAACCATCAAATTTTAAAAAGAACGCGAAAATTTGTTATGAAAACGGCTTTTTTAGGCCACAATTTTCCTCGCGAAGAATATGAAAAAGAACTACAAAAAAGTCAATTGAATTATATTGATTTGGGAGAAAATATCTATTCGACAACCGCCAAAATTCTGAACCGAAATTACATTGTTGGATGGTTTCAAGGTGCTATGGAATATGGCCCTCGAGCATTGGGCAATCGAAGTATTTTAGCCAGTCCGTTTCCCAAAGACATGAAAGACACCATCAATAATCGCATCAAATTCCGAGAATCGTTCCGCCCTTTTGCGGCCATTGTCAACGAAGAAGAATGCGGAAACTATTTTACCCATGATTTACCCAATCCGTATATGCTTTTGGTATATGGTGTAAAGAAAGAGTACCAACAACTCATGCCTGCTATTACGCATGTTGATGGAACGGTTCGCATTCAAACAGTGAACGAAAAAGAAAACCCAAGTATGCGTAAGTTACTCAATGAATTCAAGGCATTAACGGGTCATCCTGTAGTGTTAAATACATCTTTTAACATCAAAGCCGAACCCATTGTTTGTTCGCCAAAAGATGCTGTGCAATCGTTTGTAAATTCTGATTTGGATTATTTGATTATGGGAAATTTCTTGGTCAGCAAAGGATTACCGCTCGAAATTAGTTAAAAGTTCTTCTAACGATTGATAGTTAAAAGAAACCGTATTGTCTAATTCTAAGGTAGGAGATTGCAGCAGTCCTTTCAAATTGTCTTGGGTAAGGAATGGTTTGGGTAAAAACGAATTGAGAAAAACAGCCGTTTTCATCAGAAATAAAGGAATTTGAATGGGAATAATTTTGAATCCCAATTGCTGGGCAATTCGAGTATAAAAATAACGATACGAAATGGGTATTGGATTTGTAACAGTGTGAATTCCAGAAAAATCACCTTCAATACTCGCCTCAATATAGCGAATTAAATCATCCATTCCAACATAATACACTGGCTGGTTGCCACCTTGTACCAAAGGAAGAATTCTGGTTTTTTGCAGTGTTTGTAACGTTTGTTCAAAAAGTCCACCTCTACCCAATACCAAACTCGGCCGTAAAATCAAATCGTTTTCAGAATCAAAGAGTTGTTCAATAGCTTTTTTTTGTAAAGAATAGTAGGATTTTGAAGCAGACAAAACCGAAATACTCGATAAGAAAATGCATCGGGAAACGTTTCTTTTTCGTGCTTCGTTTAGCAAATGTTGGGCTGCACCGATATTACTATCTGGTTCAGTCTTTGTTTTAGCAAAAGCACAGTGAATCACAACGGAATTGCTGGTCAAGTAAGGCATTTCGGCATCCGAAGCTAATTCATATAACTGATAATCAACATTATCAAACACCACTACAGGGTTTTGCCGAACCAAAGCCGTTACCCTATAGTTCTGTTGGCTAAAATAGCGCACCAAAGCCGATCCAATACTACCGTTTGCGCCTGTTATAACAATATGTTTAGTCGTTTTGTAAGGCATTTTTTGCTATCAAATGTGAATGGGCCATCAGTGTGAGCGTTAGTCCTTTTCCGGGTAAAAATTGAAATCCTGAACCATCGGTTACAAAAACATTTTTAAATCCCAATAAGGAACCGTTTTTTTGGAGGCTGGTAGTAAATTCGGGACGGTTGTAGGGAATTGTTCCACCATAGTGGATACTTGAACCGTGTTGATTTTGTTGTACACTCAATGGTATTGCCCCCAATATTTGCAAGGCTTTTTTAAAGGCTTTTGTTGTTTGCTGCAGGTTATTTTCTTCCTTATCAGATAAAATATAACGGCTTTTCATGCTGTCATTGGTGGGCGAACTCGAATCTGAAATGCGTTCGATGTATTTGTTTTCCGAGCCATATTCTGGGTGAAAAACACCCGTAATGTTAAGTGCTGGTTGTATCAATTTTATCAATTTTATTCCACTTTTGGTGTCCATCGGAAACTGTTTCAACAAACGAAAACCCAACAACGATCGGTACGAATATACCGAACCCATAGCAATATTAGTTTGTGTTTTTTCTGAATCATAATACAAGCTCAATTGTGCCAAGCCTGTCTGGTAATTGGTATTTGGGGCGCCCAAGTGTTGAATTTGCAAAGAAGGAATATAGGTGTACGGATTGCAAATAACTGGTAATTTTTCAATGCCCAGCGAACGCATAACTATTCGGGCTGTAGCCAGTGTTCCGGCTGAGAGTAGCAATTTTTTGGTGTAAAACTGCTTCTTTTCGTTGGTGATAACATCCATGGCCGTTACCTGAATGAGGTTGGATTCGATTTGCTTAAAATCCAATACCAACTGATTATTTTGGTACTGAAAATTTGGATTTTGGAGTAATTCCTTTAGTGTCGCTTGCGGTCGATAAGCCGAAGAAATTCCGACCGAATAAAAATCCAAATCGTCTTCTTGGTGCATTTTTCCGTTCTTATCGTTTTCGGTACTTATTGCTAAAGGTGTACGTTGGACTACAAATCCTTTTTGAGCTAATTTTTGTTGCTTTTTAACGGCATTTTTGTACAACGTTTCTCCGTTAAAATCGAGTCGAATGGGTTTTTGAAGTTCGAATAAATGACCAGTCAAATGTTCGCCATTTACAGCTACTTCACCACAAATTCCAATGTGTTTAGCCACCCATTGATACGCTTTTTTCATTTCGTTTGGATTCAACCCTGTAGCAAGCAACTCGTTGTCGGTGTAAACAAAACTACCCAAACCCCAACCATTCCCTAATCCGCCTTGAGCCAACGATTCGGTGGGAAAAAATTCACCCGATTTCCACTGCAAAAATTCGGCTACCCTATCGGTGATAAAGGCTCGATTGGGTGTCAGATGAACGGGGGATTTTTGCAACAATTTTGCTAGTGCTTCAAAATTAGTACCAATAAAAAAATCGGATTGATTGCCATCGCTTTTTCGGATACCAACAAACGTTTTTTCATCCGGAATTACTTCTTTCTTTGGAGAGATCCCAACATCCAGCATGCGAACTTTTACATTTGCTTCCAAGAGTGTTTTCGCAGCCATAACTCCGCAAAAACTTGAACCGACTACCATGTAATCATTTATTTCCATCCTTTTAATTTGAATACTAAAAAAGCTGCTATTAATATAAAAACAGTGCGAATTCCGAGTTGAACCAATTGCCATTTTGGAAACGATACCGCATTCGAATTCAAAAACATATCGAACGATTGTGGCGAACTTTCTACGATGGATGCCGCAACAATGAAGCGCTTTTTTAGATTGCTTTGTGGTTTAAACAGCGACAAACCACCATCGATTATAGAAATAAATTTGGGATAACGCAGCGTAAAATTAAGGATGGCTTGGTCTTGTTGGGTGAGATACAATCCTAAGGCATGAATGGCTTTTTGGTATTTTTCAATGGATGCTACCGTAACCGATGTAGGACAAAGATAGTGCAAAAGCAAAGCCGGTTCGCCTGAATATATTGCTGTATCTGAATCGTTTAAAAACATGCCTATGCTTTACCTAAAATGTAAATATAAAGCATTTTGAATTGTAAAAAAAGAATGCCAAACATTTATTTGACCTCAGCAACCGTAAGTCCAACTCCCAAAACATTAGGCAAATATGGCCCGTCAAAAGAATGAGAAAGCACTACTTTGTACTGCCCTTTTTGCAACGGTGCCTTTTCTTTGATAACGTAGAAAAGATCACAAATATCTCCACTACAATCGGCCAATTGCTTACCAGTATCGTCTTTTATCTGCAAGTCGATGGTTTGTTTTTCTTCTTTTCCTGACGGATCAGTGATGGCTACTTGAATTGGAACACTTTTGAACTGATAGTCGTAAACATGACTAAAAAGTAACTTCAACTGATACGATTTTGACTCGTCATCAATCGTAAATTCAAAGGTTTTTACATCTTGTTCGAGCCAACGATTGGATTCAAAATCAGTGTAGGTTTTGTTAAACAAATCCGATTGGTTACACGAAATAAGTAAAAAGAAACATCCGAACAATTGCAAAATCGTTTTTTTCATTTGTGTGGTTTTTAATGGTTAGCCAAATAATTCGCTTACAACATCTTCAATTTTGCCGACAAGCTTGATTTGTAGTAACGGATTTTTAATTGAAATCTTATTGTATTTAGAAACAAAAATAGTGGAAAAACCCAATTTTTCAGCTTCCTGAATGCGTTGATCCACGCGATTAACAGGACGTATTTCGCCTGAAAGTCCGACTTCGCCAGCAAAACAATAACCTTTGTCAATTGAAATGTCTTCGTTGGAAGAAAGAATAGCTGCTACCACAGCCAAATCTATCGCGGGATCATCCACCGATATACCGCCTGTAATATTCAAAAAAACATCTTTAGCACCCAATCGAAAACCAGCTCTTTTTTCCAGCACCGCCAAAATCATATTCAATCGTTTGGCATTATAGCCTGTTGTGCTCCGCTGTGGTGTTCCATAAACAGCGGTTGAAACCAAAGCTTGAATCTCAATCATTAAAGGGCGCATTCCTTCCAAAGTACAAGCAATAGCGGTTCCTGAAAGCTCTTCGTTTTTGTGTGAGATTAAAATTTCAGACGGATTAGACACTTCGCGTAAACCCGAACCTAACATTTCATAAATACCGAGTTCGGCCGTTGAACCAAATCGGTTTTTGAGGGAGCGCAAAATACGATACACGTGGTTTCGATCGCCTTCAAATTGCAATACGGTATCGACCATATGTTCCAAAATTTTCGGTCCAGCAATGGTTCCGTCTTTGGTAATATGACCAATCAAAATGAC
>CAZAJH010000074.1:0-8267 GCA_964485385.1 uncultured Flavobacterium sp. | reverse complement strand
ATCAGGAAAATACCAGGGTTGAATCCGGGAGTAGAAACCATTATTAAACTCTTAGGTGGTGCTGGAGGAAACGACGATTTGAGTTCACAGTATACGGTTCGTGGTGGAAATTACGACGAAAACTTAGTGTATGTAAATGAAGTTGAAATTTACCGTCCTTTTTTGATTCGTTCGGGACAACAAGAGGGATTGAGCTTTACCAATTCCGATATGATTCAAAGTGTAGATTTCTCTGCTGGAGGGTTTCAAGCCAAATACGGGGATAAGCTTTCTTCTGTTTTGGATATTACTTATCGTAAACCAAAAAAATTCGGAGCTGCCCTAGAAGCTAGTTTACTCGGAGGAAGTGCCACTGTTGATTTGGCGTCGAAAAATCAAAAATGGTCAGCGATTACAGGTGTTCGTTACCGCGATAATTCACTTTTGGTCAATAGTAAAGAAACCGAAACGAATTTTCGCCCGACTTTTATTGACGTTCAAACAAACATTAATTTCACACCCAATCCCAAATGGAATTTGAGCTTTTTGGGCAACGTTTCACAAAACAAATACAATTACGTTCCACTTTCTCGTCAAACTAATTTTTTGGCGTCTGACGGAAATCCAGCTGCGCTGCGAATCAATTACGAGGGACAAGAAAACGACAATTACCAAACTCTTTTTGGTGCTTTCAAGGCAGTTTACAACGCTACCGAAAATGCTACTTACAAAGTGATCACATCAGCCTATCATACCCAAGAGCAAGAATATTTCGATATAGACGCATCGTATCTTGTGGGTGAGGTAGATACCAATTTAGGTTCGGAAACTTTTGGAGATTTTGTTGGAGGACGTGATATTGGTTCGCAACTCAATCATGCCAGAAACGATTTGGATGCCTTTATCGTAAATGCTGAAATAAAAGGGAGTCACAATGCCAAGAAAAAGTTTCAAATTGATTGGGGTGTAAAGTACACTCGCGAAAGTATACGCGATCGAATAGTGGAGTGGGAAGTTATTGATTCGGCTGGATTTTCTGTTAATCCACCTATCATTGATTTGCCTGTCAATGATCAACCATACAATCCTTATGTAGGGCCATTGCTTCCATTTCAAAATGTACGCGCTACCAATTTTGTCAATATCGATCGCTTTTCAGGTTTTATTCAAACCAATACCAAAACTTATCTAGGTGAGAGCGAACTGTGGATTAATGTAGGTGTTCGTGCCCACAATTGGTTGGTATCGGGAGAAAAAATAGGTTCCTCAAAAAACCAAACGGTATTTTCGCCACGAGCCCAATTTTCACTCAAACCCAAATGGGAACGGAACGTAATTTTTAGATTCGCCACGGGAATGTACCACCAACCTCCTTTTTATCGTGAACTCAGAGATCAAAACGGTGTGGTTCAGCCCGACGTAAAAGCGCAGCAATCCATTCACTTTGTTTTGGCTGGAGATTATAATTTTGAAATGTGGAAAAGGCCTTTCAAGTTTGTGGCCGAAACCTATTACAAAACCATGTCAGATGTGAATACGTATACGCTCGATAATGTTCGTATTCGTTACCGAGCGAATAATGATGCTGAAGCTTATGCCTACGGTTTGGATATGCGATTGAATGGTGAGTTTGTACCCGGAACGGAATCGTGGTTTAGTTTTGGTTACTTAAAAACAGAAGAAAATCAAAATGGCAGAGGTTTTATTGCTCGTCCGACGGATCAGCGATTGAAATTTGGTATTTTGTTTCAAGATTATATGCCTGTGCTACCGAGTATGAAATTGTATTTGAATTTGGTGTACAACACTGGGTTACCAAGTGGTTCGCCCTCTTACGCTGATGCGTATCAGTTCCAAAATCGCTTACGTGATTACCGCAGAGCCGATGTTGGTTTTTCGTATGTTTTGACTGAAAAAAATGCCAAACGACCCGAACGTCATTGGTTGAGAAAGTTTGAAGATTTATCGATAGGTTTTGAGATATTCAATTTGTTCAACAACCAAAATGCAATCACCAATACATGGGTGCGTGATTCTTTTACCAAAATCCAATACGGAATTCCCAATTACATGACCAGTCGAGTTTTTAACTTCAAATTGACAGCCAAATTGTAATTATTTAGTATTTTTGATAAAATTCTAGACAATGAAAACCACCTCAAGATTAATCTTTTTCGCTCTGCTGATTCTTCTAGTAAGTTGCAAAGAAGAAGAAAAAGTAAAGCCAAAAGTAAATTACGATACCAAACCCAAAACAGAGAAACCCAAAGAGACAGCTGCTAGTACGCTTTTGTTAGCCGATTTGCCTATTCAAATGAGTGGTACCAATGTTTTGATTCATCCGATAGGAGAGTTTAGTGTAAGGGATTCGCTGTCGAGAGTAAAATATTCAGGTAATGAGAGAGAAAGTTTTGTGGTTTCCAATTATGGAGAGTATGAAATTACAGGCTATTTAAGTAATCTGAAGTTTCAAGAAGTAGGTTCAGATTCATTACGAGTATTAACCGATAAGCCTGTGATGATAGAGCGCGTAACTTATTTGAAATCGTTTGCAGATAAAACAAAAAAGCAGTTTTTGGTTTATGTTTTAGAAGATATGGATTCCAACAAAGACGGAAAATTAGATGGCAATGATATCAAAGATTTGTATATCAGTACCATAAATGGAAGTAATTTTACCAAACTTTCTGATGAATTTCATGAATTGATCGATTGGAATGTTATCGAAGCCCAAAACCGATTGTATTTCAGAACTATTGAAGATTCTAACAAAAATGGTGCTTTTGACAAAGATGACAAAATTCACTACCGATTTGTTGATTTAATGAGCAAAGAATTAAAGGTAGAATCCTATCAACCGCTTTAATTAAAAAGTAAGTTTTTATCTACGTATCCCGATTGTATCAAAAACACTAAAATTAACATTACTGCTATAAAAAGAAGTAGCATTACGATACTGATAATAAAAATAAACAACAGCATACGAAGGATCACTATACCCAGATCTTGTTTATTATAAAGCTGAACCACCAACCAAACGGTTAATCCTAATGAAGGAATAAAAGAGAGTAGGTTAACAATCATAAAAGCGGGAGTTCCCTTCAAAAGATATTGAAGAGGAAAAAAAAGAATACCTAACAATAACCGCTGACTTGTTGCAAAACAATTGATTATGATATTTTCGATATAATTATACCCAAATTTTTTGAAAGCCAACCAAGAACAGAAGGCATAAATGGGAAGTACTAAGAGTTCGTAAAGCGCATAATTTTTCGATAAAAAATCGTAAATGTTTCTTCCAATTTGTTGTTGCGCTTTCGCAGGCGTACCACCTACAACCGGTTGGTTCATAAACTCTTCCAAAGGAATAAAGTGCATCAGTAATCCATTCAAACCAGCTAAAACGAAAAGCAACAGAATTGGTTTGTAGTGTTGTACCCGTTTGCCTTCAATAAATTCGCGTACGGTGTGTCCTGGACGCGTAAATAGCTGTTTGGCTGTATACAGGAACCCTTTATTAATATGGAGAAAAGTATACTTTAGTTCGTCTTGAATGTAATGCCAGTCCAAACGAACCGTTTTGGTTTTTTGCCCACAATTAGAACAAAAGTTACCTTGAAATACGTGTTCACAGTTTTTACAAAGATGAGGTTGCATATTAATGGTGATAAAGGTCCAGAAAATGTTTTACTAATGCTAAAATCGTAAAAGTGATGGCTAAGGAGAAAAAAGTAGCTACCGTGTAGCAAATTATCTGCCTCAACACTAATCCCAAATTGAGTGAGCTTTTTTCGTTAAACAATTGATAGTAAGTAAAAATTTGGAATCCAATTGTAAGTATTAAAAGATAGCTTTTAACATGGTTTCTAGTTTCAGGAAAAAAGAAAAATAAAAACTGAGGTAATAGCATGATAAAAATAACATGGCCAATAACAAAGGTTTGAGCGACCAACAGTTGCCAATAATTATACCTAAATTTCCTATGAAATAGTTTGTAAATAAGCGCATAAAAAGGAATTAGTAGCAGAAAAACAAAGACCATGTTTTTATCAACGAATTGGTTGAAATCTGAAGTTTTTCGGATTAAAACCTCTCTAAATCCAAAGGTATATTGTAAACTTTTTACAAAAACAAATAAAGAAGTTAAAATTAATAGATAGGTCAAAGGCGGAAAATGATTGACTCTTTTTCCATCAATGTATTCTTTGATAGTTTTTCCGGGCCGTATGCATAGCTCTTTCATTGTAAAGAAAATGCCTTTGTTCAAGTGAAAAGCAGAATGCGGAACTTCGTGTACAATAAACCCAAAATCAATAGGATTTGTATTGGTTTTTTGCCCACAATTAGAACAAAAGTTACCTTGAAATACGTGTTCACAGTTTTTACAAAGATGAGGTTGCATAGCGTTGGGTTAGTGTTTTCAAAAATAAAAAATTTATGCAAACTTTACTTCAAAAACCCTAATTTTAAAGATAATTCTAATCAGAATTACCTTTTTGGAAATCTAGTCGAATATTGCCCAGCAAAATAAGCAATCATAACCCAAATGATGATGTATTTAGCGATGACTTCATAACCCAAAAAATGACCTAATACCAAATAGAATAGCGTAAAAGCTATAAAGAATAGTGCACCAAAATATTCTCTCTTCATATTTTATTCAAATGATTGTAAAGTAACTAAGTTAGAGTAGGTTCCATTCAAAGCCAATAATTCGGCGTGTGTACCTTGCTCAACAATTTCGCCCTTTTTCATGACCACAATTTTATCGGCTTTTTGAATAGTGGAGAGGCGGTGTGCAATTACAACCGATGTTCGGTTTTGCATCATGTTTTCGAGTGCTTCCTGAACCAGTTTTTCACTTTCGGTATCCAAAGCCGAAGTTGCTTCATCCAAAATCATGATGGGAGGATTTTTCAAAACGGCTCTCGCAATAGACAATCGCTGCTTTTGTCCGCCCGACAACTTTCCTCCAGCATCACCAATATTGGTATCAATTCCTTTGGGTAAATCTTTTACAAACTCATATGCATTAGCCACTTTCAGCGCCGCAACTATTTCATCTTCCGTTGCATTGTGTTTGCCAATCAATAAGTTGTTTCGAATAGAATCATTAAACAAAATCGAATCTTGCGTAACCAATCCCATGAGCGAACGAAGCGAATGCATTTTCATGTCTTTCACATCAACACCATCAATTTTTAGTGATCCTTCTTGAACGTCATAAAAACGGGTCAGTAAGTTGGCTATTGTGCTCTTTCCACTGCCCGATTGACCAACCAAGGCAACAGTTTCTCCTTTTTTAACTTCCAGTGAAAAATTCTTCAACACCTTTTCATTTTCATAAGCAAAGTTCACATTTTTAATGGAAATAGCATCGGTAAAGTCACTTTTTTCGATAGCGTCTTTTTTATCGATTACTGTATTTTCTTGTTCCATTAATGAAAACACACGCTCGGCAGCAGCAAGCCCACTCTTAACCTGATAAGATGCTTTTGATATAGCTTTTGCTGGGGTTAAAATGGTGTAAGCTAGTGCAATGTAAGTGATAAAAGCGGTGCTAGATAAACTTTTTTCATCCAAAACCAAGTGACCACCATACCAAAGTAATACGGCTATTGTAATAATGCCAAGAAACTCACTCATTGGAGAAGCTAAGTTATTTTTGTTAGAAATACTGTTGGAGAGTTTGAGTAATCTTTGTACGGAGTCATTAAACTTTTTTATAAAAACAGATTCGGCATTGAACCCTTTTATTACCTTGAGACCACTTAACGTTTCATCTAAAGTGGAAATAAATATTCCAGATTCTATTTGAGCTCTTTGCGATTTGGACTTTAAATTTTTTCCGATTTGAGAAATAATAAACCCTGAAATGGGTATAAAAATAAAGACAAAAAGGGTTAATTTAGAGCTAATAGAAAACATAGCTACTATAGAAAAAATAATGGTAAGTGGTTCTCTAACAATTAATTCAAGTATTTGAAAAAAAGAATTTTGAACTTCCCCAACATCGCCCAACATGCGGGCCATTACATCGCCTTTTCGCTGGTCTGAATAATAGGAGACCGGTAAATGAATGATTTTGTGGTAGAGTTTTTGACGAATATCCCTCAAAACACCATTTTTGAGAGCGGTAACGTGTCTGGCCGCCAAATAATTGAAAAGATTCTTAAATAATGCAGTTAAAATGACAATGCCAATCACCAACAACAGTGCCTTATCTTTGCCATAATCATCGGATATTGTAGTCAAATTGTAGTTGAACCATTGCTCTGCAAATTCTTTGAATCCCCCAAAATCCTTGTAAATTGGTTTTTTATCTACTCTAGTATTCATCTCGAAAATTACATTCAGAGTAGGCAATAGCGACACCATCAACAAGGTACTGAAGAGGGCGTATAAAATGTTAAAGACAACATTCATCACTACATTTTTTTTGTAGTGCAAAGCAAAAGGAACTATTTTTCTTAAATTTTCATCCATTAGTTCAGGTTCATAGCAGTGATGATGGTTGCAATTTTTTGATCGAGTTGTTTTTCGGTTGAACTTATTTCGTCAACGCTACT
Source organism: uncultured Flavobacterium sp. (assembly GCA_964485385.1). Classification (GTDB taxonomy): domain Bacteria; phylum Bacteroidota; class Bacteroidia; order Flavobacteriales; family Flavobacteriaceae; genus Flavobacterium. The sequence goes on along the minus strand of CAZAJH010000074.1, from coordinate 1,719 downwards.
GATGGAAGCATTAACACTGAAATAGAATTTGATTTTTGGCTCTGTTCCACTTGGGCGTGCACAAATTTTTGAACCATCTTCTAAATAATAAATCAGAACGTTGGATTTCGGAATAGCAATAGGTTCTATTTGGCCAGTAAGCAAGTTTTTAGCAGTTGAATTTTGATAGTCTTCAATGCAAATCACACGCTGACCATCAATTTCAGCCACAGGATTTTCACGTAAATCTACCATCATTTGGTTGATTTCTTGTAAACCGGAGATGCCTTTTTTGGTCAATGAAATTAATTGTTCTTTATACAAACCATAATCAACATACAAATTCAAAAGTTCGCGGTACAAAGAACTTCCAGCTGCTTTGGCTTGAGCTGCAATTTCGCAAACCAACAAAGTAGCACCAACAGCGTCTTTGTCGCGCACAGCATCACCAACCATAAACCCAAAACTTTCTTCGCCACCGCCAATAAATTTTAGTTCTGGGAAATCTTTGATGAATTTGGCAATCCATTTGAAACCAGTTAATCCAACTTTACATTCCACACCATAAGCCGAGGCCAACTCGAGCATCATTGGAGTCGAAACGATAGTAGAACCAATGAACTCTTTGCCTGTAATTTTGCCTGCCCGTTTCCATTGTTCCAACAAAAAGGCAGTCATAATGACCATGGTTTGATTTCCGTTTAATAATATCATCTTTCCATTGGTATCTCGAACTGCTACACCAAGTCGATCAGAATCAGGATCAGTTCCAATAACGATATCGGCATTGGTTTTTTCGGCCAAAGCCAAAGCCATAGTAAGAGCTTCTGGCTCCTCAGGATTCGGAGATTCTACCGTGGGAAAATCACCATTGGGTTCGGCTTGTTCGGGAACGATATTGACATCTGTGTAACCCGCTTTTTCGAGTACATTCGGAATGGCTTTTATAGAAGTTCCATGCAATGATGTGTAAACAATTTTTAAACTTTCTTTGGCTAAACTGGGTGTATTAAAACTCGCATTGGCTACAGTTGAGGCCACAAAAGCTTCGTCGACTGCAACGTCAATATATTCAATCAAATCGGATGCTGCATCAAATTGAATATCACTGTAATTTAGCGCTTCGATAACTTGAATAATTTCTTTGTCTTGTGGCGGTACCAATTGCCCACCATCTTGCCAGTATACTTTGTAACCGTTGTATTCGGGCGGATTATGAGAGGCAGTCAATACAATTCCAGCATGGCAATTCAAATATTTTAAGGCAAAAGACAATTCGGGAGTTGGACGCATATCCGAAAAAAGATACACTTTGATGCCGTTGGCCGAAAATACATCAGCTACTACTTTCGCCAAAGTGTTGCTGTTGTGTCTGCAATCGTAGGCAATAACTACTTTCAAAGGTTCGTTCGGAAACGATTTTTTCATGTAATCAGACAAACCTTGGGTGTTTTTACCCAATGTATATTTGTTAATTCGATTGGTCCCAACGCCCATGATGCCGCGCATTCCACCCGTTCCGAATTCTAAATTTTTATAAAAACATTCTTCCAACTCTTTCGGAGCTGATGTCATCATTTTTTTGATTTCGTTTTGCGTTGTTTCGTCAAAAGTTGGCGTTAACCACTCGTTTACTTTATCTAAAATGTGTTGTTCAATGTGCATAATCTTAACTTTTATAACCAATTTTAGGTCGGTCTTTTTTATCAGGTGTGGCCTTGTTTTTGTCCATCAAGTGAT
>CAZAJH010000073.1:1217-8343 GCA_964485385.1 uncultured Flavobacterium sp. | reverse complement strand
GAAGCGCTATACAATACCAAAGAGATAAATGCCTTTGAAACTATCGCCAAAAAAGGAACTGTATATTATTCGGGTTTGCGTTTTTTAAAGGCAGCCGGAATTCCATACCAAATTACCAATCGCAACGGAGTGGCAACGTGGACGGATAAAATCAGTGTGCTGTACACCGTTCTGAAACAAGTCAATCCCCTTTGGTTCTCTAACCGCTGGCCTGGCTCAATGGGACCGTTGTCAACGTATCCAACCCAGCAAGATATTGACCTGATTCTGTCACTCGATAGTTTTGGTGATTTTGGAGGCGGTCCGTCTTACGACCATCATTTTGGAGCGTTGGAAAAAGTACACAATGGGATGCACAATTTTTCAGGTGGAACCAATCCGTGTTATCCCGATAACAATAAAGATTGGGTTAAAATTTACAAAGAACTAAACCTAGCGCCCGATCCGCAAGCCATAGAAAATCCTATCTACGGCTGGATGACCGACAATCGAATCACGGCTTTCGACCCCATTTTTTGGGCGCATCACTCCAATGTTGACCGAATCTGGGCACTTTGGCAAGAAAAACACAACGGAACACCACAAGAAATGGATGGCGCACTCGCTCCTTGGACTTTAGGTGTCAAAGACGCAATGAGTATCCAAAAACTAGGCTATACTTACCTCAGAGATTCTGTTCATTACAGCGTTTCCAATCAACTCGGATTGACAAAATTCAATAGCGAGCCCGCACCAGTTTCTACCCGAACACTTGACCAGCATCGAAAGGCAGAAATCAAAATTCACCGCATGCAAAGAGGCAATTTGCTCAATGCAAAAATTCGGGTATTCCTCAACTTGCCTAAGGCCAATGCCACAACACCAACTATTGGCAATGAGCATTTTGTGGAAGAGATAACTACACTTCACGGCAGCTGTTACGGCGGACCAAGCCATTGCAATTTGCCTTTGGAGAAAACAAGAACCTTCGACTTACGCCCGCTTCACCACCACGAACCCCGCAATTACAAAATCGATGCTTCAGATGCGGTGCAACGCATGTTGAATAAAGGCGAGAAAAATATTTCAATACAATTGGTAGTGGTAGGAATCAATGGCCAACCTATCTCAGATGCTGTATTTATAGAAGGTGTTTCCTTAAATTTTATTGACTAAAACCACAACAACATGAGCAAATCATACACTACTTTCAAAATTCATCCTAGTATCGGAATTGCCCGATTGGGAAATGCAGAAGATAATTTTTACTTGGCACCTGAACAGCCTGGCGTTTTGCCCATTGCTTGTGACGAAATGGGTAGAGAGTTAAAAGATGCCAATGGCAATCCACAGCGAATCTCTTCTTTTAAAGCCGATGGTGATCTTTCCAAAATACTCAAGCAAGCGGCTCGTTTTCGCATTTTCGCTTACGACGGCGACGACGACCAAGTAGGAAAAGAAATTGTTTTAGGCGGAACGTACAAATTCATCTACCAAAACAGTGTTACAGCACCAATCGTGGTGGATGGTAAAGTAACCGATATCGATTGGACCGTTCACTTAGCCAATAAAAAAGCTTCGTGGTACGAGTTTTTAGAAACCGACGGACAGCAAGGCTATGATTCCAATCATCCGCTTCGCAATCCTGAAGTCACGCAACCCGATTTGCGTCGCCAACTTATTATTGATCCCGGACCAGTTACGGTAAATTTAAAAAACAATACCGGAGCTTTCGCCAAATTTGGTTCAGCAAGTAAAAAAAACGACAACAGCAAAAACAAAAAGGTAGCTTACCCACAAACCTTTCCGCCTAGTGATATTCAACCCAATCCAATCGAAACCCTCGGTAATTTGATTGTCAATGAGCAAGATAAAAATATCCGTCTTATCGTTTTGGGAGGAAATGGAAATTCGGGCTCAACAAACACACCAGTCATTACCAATTTTGTCAATAATAATGGTTGGTTTGACGATATTTCTGACGGCCCAGTTACGGCTGTAATCGAATATACTTTTACGGCTATTACCTACGATGGCGATAAGGAAATAAAAACACCTACCAAAGGCACCATGGAAGTCCAAATGCCGGCTTGGGTAGTTGTAGGTTATCCGCGTTATGCACCTCAAATGGAAGACATGATTACTATGGATGAGACCCTACACGATCTTTTTGTTCGAAAATGGGCCTACAATCCGAATATTTTTGGGGTTCCTCCTTTTGATAAAGAAAGTAATAGCCCCAGAACCCAAGAAGAACTCCAATTGTGGCGTAATTCGGCCAAATACAATCCGAACTATTACCCAAAATTTTACCGCGACATCTGGCCTATGTTACGACGTCCGAACGATTTGACCACATTCACCATGGTATTTGATCCCAATGATGGAGGTGATCCGCACAATACAGGAACAGGTGGAAACTTGAGTAAAGACGCTTTATCATTACCGCCCGAGAACGGCCAAGATCCGTATTACCAACAACGACAAATGGTGTTGCGCATCATGCGGGGCAATCAACAACACAATCAATATACGGTTGATGGCAATGTAAAAACTACAAACAAACCCCGACTAATGCCTATGTTATGTGGGAATAATCCGATTACCAATACGGCTCCCGAAAAGTTTTTAGCCATGAAAGAAACCCAACTTTTTTTCTTAAAACAATGGGCCGATGGCAAATTTGTCAACGAGTGTATGGAATGGGATGCCGAAAATCCGAATTGTTCCAATCCGTGGGCGGTTCCGCCAACAACTGGAATCGGAATTGACCGTGGTGTTTTATCCAACGCTGTGGGTGGTGCATTTTGTCCGGGTGCTGAAATGACTTGGATTATGGAAAACCCAGCCATTTACAGTGAGCCTTACCGTATTAAGCACGCTGGGTATTTGGCAGGTGGATTATCCATACCCAAACCCATAGCAGATATCGATGGCAGCAACGCGCCCAACATTAGCGAAGGCCTAGAACCAGGCGATTTGACTAAATACATCGGAATTCCGTGGCAAGCCGATTTCCATGAATGTACCGATCAAGATATCGATGTGACTTTTGAACGTTGGAATACCATTAGTTTGGATTCGATAGGCGATCCTATCCAACAACAAATAGCGTATAATATTCCGTGGTGGCCCGCCCACCGTCCGATGGTAGTGATGGAAAAATCGGGCACTCAAGTGTATTGGGCCTCGGGTTTACCCGATAACAATGCGGGCGACTTACAAATGGTTCAAGCTTGGAAAGATTTGGGCTTCATCATCGCTGACGACTCCGGTGCTAGCCGAACGTTTTATCAAGTTGAACGCAATAACGAAGCACTAGGAGACCCCGTTCAGCCTGGCAATTTGATTCTGGGTCAAAGCACGACACGCTCCAATAAAAAACCAATTAAATAAAAATACAATGGCAACAACATCCAATTTAGTACCCGAAATCCTAACGGGATTGTGGACATACAGAAGTTTTTTAAGCGATCCGAATTTGGATGCCGATTTCAATTCACTCGAGTTTGGAAGAGGCAATATCAAAATCCATGAAGCACCTATGCAAACTTTACACGGTTTGATTTATGGCCCAGGCTGGGAGCTGAAACTCAGTGGTTCAATTGGCTACGGCAATCCGTTTACCCTACAATTTCAAGGGAAAGGAGTGGTAGGTGGCGCCGAGTGGATTTACAATTATGTGGGATACTACATTCCGAATTGGGTAAATGGTGTTGACCAACGCCCAGCCATCGTCGGAACAATTTGTCGTGTCATTCCGCATCCAACAGGAAACAAAGGACAATCTACTGCGCCAGCGGGTGTAGTGGCTCAATGGATAGCAGTCAAACAAGATCCTACTTCATAAATGGAGCAAAAAACCACATATGATGTCGTTATTTTAGGCGCAGGCGTGGCCGGTTGTGCTACCGCTATTGCGCTTAAAAACCAACAACCATCGCTCGCTATTCTTTTGATAGATCGCGACGAAATAGCCGCTGGAACGCATCGTATTGGTGAAACTTTGCCTCCTCATGCTTCCAAACAATTGCAACATTTGGGCTTATGGAATGCTTTTTTGCAATGCCGTTTTCAAGCGTCTTACGGAACATCTGCTGCTTGGGGCGAAGACCAATTGTATGTTAATGAGTTCATCTATTCGCCTTATGGCTACGGCTGGAATTTAGACCGAGCCGCATTTGATCGGTTCATGCAACAGCAAGCCATTTGGCGTGGGATACATTTGCAGGTAAAAGCCTCTTGTGTGGAAGCCCAGCAACACGACCAAAACTGGTTGTTGACAGTGACTTCCGAGAAAACAACAACTCTTGTCAACACCTCTTTTGTAGTGGATGCCACGGGCAAAAAAGCCGCTTTTGCTTCGATGCAAGCCGCGGTTAAAATCAACAAAGACAAACTGGTGGGCATTTACCGACATTATTCATTTTCTTCCAGTAATGAAACTAAAATAACACGCGGAACCCAAGTAGAAGCAACGCCATATGGTTGGTGGTACAGCGCCACCTTGCCCCAGAATCAATTGGTGGTGGGTTGCATGACCGATGCTGATATTGCTACCCGCATGCAACTCAAAGAGGCAGCTGTTTTTGATCAATTATTGAATCAAACGCAACACACGTCGCAACGCATACTGACCGATTTGCAAAGTGCTATCACCAAAACAGTGGCAGCTCAAACCCAATTGTTAGAGCAAACACACGGACAAAATTGGTTAGCAGTGGGTGATGCCGCATCGAGTTATGATCCTATTGCTTCGTTAGGTATTTTCAAATCGCTGCTTATGGGACGGTTAGCCGCCTATGCCATAACCGATCATTCGAACGGCGATACCCAAGCTTTGCAAAAGTACAGTTGTATCATTCAACGCGATTTTGAAGCCTACCAAATTAAAAAAGCGGCCTATTACAGCCAAGAAAAACGATTTGCCGATTCTGTTTTTTGGCAAAGAAGACAATCAGTAGCAACAATCTAATCTAATAAACATATGAAAAACAAGTTCTATTTACTCAAAAAAAGTCGCATTTCAACGTCAATCGCGCTGGCTCTTTTTACCAGTTTGGTTTTGTTGGTGTCGTGCGACAAAAATGGTTCTGAGTACGGAGACATCCAGTCACCGATTCCATTATCGCCCGAAATTCCGGTAGATGTTAATCCGGAGATTCAGGAGAAGCTCAAGAAAAACAACGATAATTTTTACGCGCTCAACCAAGAATTCAACAAATTCAGTTGGCAAGCATTGGTGGCAGTCTTTTGGCCAAGAGACGAAAAAGGGAATCCACTTCCTAAGTTTACAGACGAAGGAGTTCCCACTTGGATGGGCTGGAAAGAAGCGTTTCAGGTGTACCGTGAAGACGGAGGCGATCCATCGCCTTGGGGCAGCAAGCGTACAGGCGGCGGATTGGGCTTGGTAGAGAGCGTTTTCAACGACCACGAAGCGCGTGTATTCTTATCGGCCGAAACGCCCACAGGTCACAAAGGCTCCAAAAACATAGCCGACGAAACCGATCAGGCTTTTGCTGGCAAATTGTTTGATCAAAATGGCAATGTAGTGGTTTATGAAGTACTCATGAACAAAGAAGAATACGAGTATGTAGTAGCCAACAAACTCTACAACCTCAATGGTCAAATTGCCTTTACACAAAAAGGTCAAATTGCCAACTTCCCTGCCGGCGATTACAAAACCCACAAAGTAGGAGCAGTGGAAATCAAATTTGCCTGGAAAATCCTTGAAGCCAATGACCACAAAGAACGCTATTACAGCGTAAAAGGGTATGTAGTTGACCCCAAAACCAAAGCATTGGTAAAAAAAGATTTGGGAATGATTGGTTTTCACATCAGTCAAAAAACACCTACAGGCAAGCAGTGGGTTTGGTCTACCTTTGAGCACATCGACAACTTAGACCAAAACACAATGGAGAAAGACGGCAAAATAGTGCCCATTCACCCTACATTGACCGATCCCGATTGTTTGATTTGTCCGGTAAATGTAGATGTGGCCAATGGCGGTTCAACCTACCAATTCAACAAAGGTCCCAACGGCGATTATTGGACAGTATCTGGCGATTCGAACAACTATTTTGCCAGTTCCAATGTGATGAAAACACAAGCCAAGCGTATGGTTGATATTCCCGTTCGTGTACAACAACTCAACCAACAAATGCAAGCCTTTTTCAAATCGCAAGGCAGTGTATGGCAATTCTACCAACTTATTGATACACAATACCCAACCGATCAAAATGTACCACCGGGCAACAACACGCCTACAGGGTATCATTTGCCCGAGTCGGTAACCAACAAAGCAGGTGGCAACCCCAATATTCCTTTGTTGACCAATATTACGATGGAAACCTTTTTCCAAATTGGGAATCAATCGGCATCCAATTTAATGGAAGCCAATCCGCCGAGTAACATTACCATTTTTGGAACCGAAAGCTGTATCGGTTGTCACTCAAGTGCCGGAATTTGCAACGGAATTGACAACAAGGGCAACCCCGTGTTTATGCCTCAATTATCGGGCGATTTCAGTTGGTTGTTGCAAGAGAAAGCCCAATGGGACAAACGAGTACCGCGAAAACTTCTACCGCCTCCACCACCAACAAAAAAATAAAGCCATGGAAAAAGCACCGCAAACCTGTTGTTGTCAGTCGTCAAAGCCGAAAAAAAACACCAAGATGAGTACACTCAATATTGTATCGGCTGTCGTATTCTTTTTGTTTCCGAAGTGCCCCATTTGTTGGGCGGCTTATGCTTCTTTTTTCAGCTACATCGGATTGGAACAGTTTGAATTCCGATGGTACTGGCGCTACCTGATATTGGGTGTTTTTTTGCTGGGAAGTTTGTATTTGTTGTGGCGGCATTACCAAAACAAGTCGTGGTTGAGCATCGTACTCTACGGCTCCGGGCTCACCGTTTTGCTGCTGTCGTATACGCTCAATTACAACCAAATAGGCTGGTTGTTGCTGGTAGCGCTCTTGTTTATCCTGAGCAATTTCCAGCGGGTAAAAAAAGTCAATCAATGGGTGTAATTCCCTTATAATAGTTAACAACCGCCCAATAAAATGGGCGGTTTTTTTATTTCCAACCCAACGCTTTGTGGTAAAAAAAGGTGTTTTTCCCCTACAAAAAAGGGTGTTTTTCCTGTATG
>CAZAJH010000073.1:0-1207 GCA_964485385.1 uncultured Flavobacterium sp. | reverse complement strand
CCCTTATAATAGTTAGCAACCGCCCAGTTTTATTGGGCGGTTTTTTTGTGCATAGCCGAGAACGATAGCAACAATTTTTAGATCTCAAATGGTGTAAACAAACCAAAACCCAAAGTGCTAGTTCCTTACCATCTTGGTGGTAAAAATTAACAAAAAGTACGGAAAAGCCGTAACTTCATTTTTAATCACACCCTTACTTTTAAATTGTAAAAGCAGCAGCGAGTAAAAGGGTGTTTTTCCCCTACAAAAAAGGGTGTTTTTCCTGTATGGTATTTCTTATAGATGAAGTACATTTCTGCACTGATTAAAAGAATACTGTAGGTTCCCCAACTGCGGTATTGTAAATTCCTACTATGGCCCGACTAATAAACCGAACGAAGCAAAAGTGCAGCAATCCGGAGTGCACAGGATACGCCGAAATCATCGAATACGATTGCGGTTGTACGACCATTACGTTGCATTACGAAAACGAACCTTGCGACCACTGTTTTCATGCGGCCAACCAACGCCAAAATTGCGGTCAGTTTGGCTATCCCGAAGACCATAAAAAACGACAATAATAACCATGAAAAACACCGAAGTGATTTCTGTTGTAGTGCAATTTGTAGCGGTTGTTGGCGGACTGATTGCGGCTTTTAAGTGGATTGCCGAAATGAAGCAAAACCGCATTCAGCGTCATTTGGATTGGCGATGGAAGCAAGCCAATACGGCTCGTGAGATGCTCAACGACATGTTGGCTTCGGCCCAGGCTCATGAGGCTACGTTGATGATGGAAAACAGCGGAGAAACGTACCGCATTTCGGCTACCGAACAAGCAACCATTTCTTTTGACGACGTGCGTGAGAGCTTGCGTAGTGATGGTGTTCATTTTTCTAAAAAAGAGCAGTACATTCGGGATTGTGCCGATGCCTTTTTGTTTCATGTTGAACTGATGGAACAAGCCATCCGCAACGAGTTGATTACCTTTAAAGACATTAAGTTTCCGATGGAAAACTACCTAGCTGCCCTGCGCAAAAACGATTTGTACCACGCCTACACGCAGTATACCAAAGCCAACGAGTACAAAAACGCCGACCGTTTTTTTGGGCGCTTTCAGGCCAAACTCAAAACCAGTAAAACGATGAGCTAATGCGGAAAACCGTAAAAAGGTGTGGTGGGAGTTTTGTAGGTTTACGCACGGAATAGAAATCCGCGCGCTCGGATTAAT
>CAZAJH010000072.1:0-8461 GCA_964485385.1 uncultured Flavobacterium sp. | reverse complement strand
GTTGCTTTTAATGCTGTCGTTTTCGGTTTGGGCATACGTCATGAGCGTGCCCAAGAGCAGCATATACAATACATATTTCATTTTAGTTTATTTGGTTAATTCCATTTATTGTTTTAACAAATAAATTGAAATAACCGCGGCGGTTGAAATACCTTTTCTGAAAAAAAAGCGGCTTTAGCTTGAGGTTTAAAAAAATTTTTTTCTTTGGTTTCGGTGTAGTTGATGTACTTCAACTCAAAGACTTCACACCAAAACAAACTTATTGAAGTGAGCGTAGTTGACTTTTTGTTTTTACTGTTTTTCTTGGAAAGATTATCTACTGTTTTTTTTAGCACAATTTCAAAATCATCACCAATCACGTGGGCTGTAACATGAGTTTTGTGGTCTTCAAGCCGAACCAAATCGTAATACTTCCCATTAATGGTAAACTCGTCTTTGTTTTTTAAATTATTCCAAAATTCTTTTGATAACTGTAGGCTTTTGATGGCCGATGAAGAAGACGATGCAACAAGCAATTCTCTGCGGGCATTTAGGTATTCTCTAATGATTATTTCTGTTGAAAAAATAAGCAAAAAGACTGCATAAAAAAGCAAAAGATAACATGCTTTGTTGTGGGTCTGTTTCATGTTTTTGAGGGCTTTATGAGTAAAGCGTTTGGGTATTTTTTTAAAATTATTTTTAGGTTTTTTTCGCCTTCAATTCGTGTTTTGTAATTGCCAACCCAAACTTTGTAATTGGGTGTGTTAAAAACAATAGTTGCGTCAAATTCTTTGAACTCTTTTTTGAAGTCGACCAAGACTTTTTTAGAGAGTTCATTGTTTCCACTAAAGATTTGTATCTTAAACCCATTGTTCGTTACAATACCCGAATTGATTTTTCTTTTTTCTTTCAATAATTGTTCAAATTTTGGGTCTTGCTTAACTACCGTATTTTGAGCAAAAACAAAATTAATAGGGCTAAAAAACAGAAATAAAATAACAAAAAAACAGCGGTTGTTTGAACGAGATGACACCATAATAGATTGATTTTAATGCAAATGTAATACTTCTGAAACGTATCGGATAAAAAAAAATTATTTAGAATTAATATAAATTAAGAAGTAAGATATAGTTATGGTTTTGAGAATAATTGATAAGTCGTATTTTTGTGCAAGTTTTTAAAAAAGCGTGTTGTTTTTTTTGGACAAATTAAGAAAAAGCAGCGCCTGAATTTGTAAATTATCATTTATTGTAAAAATACAAGAAACTGTATTTCTACCTGACTTGAAAAAATTATACTAACACATGAAAAAAATGGGTAACCATAACTCGATTTCAAGGACCATAATTTTCTCTTTAGCCTTTGCGCTATCGTTTTCCTTAACTTCTTTTTCTCAAGAAACTACAGCGGCTCCTGCGCCAGCTGCAGCTCCTGCGGCTAGTCCTGCGGCTCCTGCAACTGCTGGTGGAGATCCAGTAGCTGGAAAAGCGTTGTTCAATACCCACTGTGCGGCTTGTCATAAACTCGATGCCAAAGCAACAGGACCTGCTTTGAGAGGTGTTGCCAACAAGTATGACATGGCTTGGTTGTACAAATGGATCAACAACAGTTCGGCTTTGATTGCTTCTGGAGACGCCAAGGCGGTTAAAGTATTTGAAGAGAATAACAAGGCGGTAATGACTGCTTTTCCTCAGCTTTCAACTACCGACATTGACAACATCATTGCTTACACTTCTGAGCCAAAGCCTGAAGCTACTGCAGTAACAGGAGGAGCAGTTGCCGATCCAACTGCAAAAGGAGGAGAGAGCGGCATTTCGAATAATGTGATTCTAGGTGCGCTGGCATTAGTAATGTTCATGTTAGTTATCATGTTGTTTTTAGTAAATAATATTTTAACTAAAATTGCCAAGTCAAACGGTATTGAAGGATTAGACAAGAAACTGGATTTCATGGCGCTCCCAAGAGCTTTTGTGAAAAATCAGTTTTTGGTTTTTGTGTCAGCTGTTTTTCTATTATTGGCGAGTGGTTATTTTGTGTATGGCTATCTTTCTCAAATTGGAGTAGATCAAGATTATGCGCCAATTCAACCTATTCATTTTTCACACCGAATTCACGCTGGAAGTAACGGAATTGATTGTAAGTACTGTCACTCTTCGGCCAGAACCAGTAAAAATGCAGGTATACCTTCTCTGAATATTTGTATGAATTGCCACAAAAATATTGCTGAAGTAGCAGATACTACAGCCACTCCTGAATACTCAAAGGCATTTTATGACGCACAAATACAAAAGTTATATGATGCTGTTGGTTGGGATAAAGCCACACAAAAATATACAGGTAAAGAGCAACCTGTGAAGTGGGTTCGTATTCATAACTTACAAGATTTTGTATATTTTAACCACTCTCAACACGTGACTGTTGCAGGAATTGAGTGTCAAAAGTGCCACGGAACTGTACAAGAATACGAAATTCAGAAACAATTTGCTCCATTAACAATGGGTTGGTGTATCAATTGCCACCGTGAAACCGATGTTAAAATGGAAGGAAACGCTTACTACGAAAAAATTCACGCTGAACTTTCTAAAAAATACGGTAAAGACAAACTTACTGTAAGTGATATGGGAGGTTTAGAGTGTGGTAAGTGTCACTATTAATCAATTATTAAGAAGCTAATATTTATATACGATGTCATCAAACAAAAAATACTGGAAAAGTGTTGAAGAGCTAAACGAAAATAGCTCTATTGTTGAGGCGCTTAGAAATAACGAATTTGTGGAAGAAATTCCTACAGATGAATTTTTAGGAGACGCAGCATCTTTGTCATCATCATCAACTACTCGTCGTGACTTTTTAAAGTATGTTGGATTCAGTACAGCAGCTGCTACTCTAGCGGCTTGTGAAGGTCCTGTACACAAATCGATTCCATACGTAGTGCAACCGGAAGAAATTATCCCTGGAATTGCCAACTACTATGCAACTACGATGTTTGATGGTTTTGATTTTGCCAACCTTTTAGTAAAAACACGTGAAGGAAGACCTATCAAAATTGAGAACAATACTATAGCTGGCGCTGCTTTTAGAGCGAATGCAAGAGTTCATGCTTCAGTTTTGTCAATGTACGACAATACGCGTTTGAAGAATCCAAAAATTGATGGTAAAGAAGCTTCGTGGAATGATGTTACATCAAAAATCAATGCAAGCTTAGCAGACGCTAAAGCAAAAGGGGGACAAGTAGTTCTTTTAACCCATACACTAGCAAGTCCATCTACTGAAAAGCTAATAGCTGATTTTATTGCAAAAAATCCAAATGCCAAGCATGTTATCTACGATGCTGTCTCTGAATCAGCTGCTTTAGATGCAGCAGAGGCTGTGTATGGTGAGCGTGTTTTAGTAGATTATGATTTCTCTAAAGCTGAGGTAATTGTTTCTGTTGGTGCCGACTTTTTAGGAGATTGGCAAGGTGGTGGATACGATTCAAGTTATGCTAAAGGTAGAGTTCCTCAAAATGGTAAAATGTCTAAACACATTCAATTTGAATCGAACATGACATTGTCAGGAGCTGCTGCTGACAAAAGAATAGCAACCTCAGTAGCTAATCAAAAGCAAGCGTTAGTTAAGTTGTACAACTTAATTACGGGTGCTAGTGTAGCAACCAATTTAAGTAAAGAAATTGATGCCGAAGTAACCAAAGCCGCACAGCAGTTGAAATCAGCTGGTGCAAAAGGAGTGTTGGTTTCAGGTATTCAAGATAAAAATGCGCAACTATTAGTTATAGCTATCAACCAAGTGTTGGCGAGTCAAGCTTTTAATGCTTCAGGCGCAAGATTAATTAGAAAAGGGTCAAATGAAAAAATGACTCAATTGATAGCCGATTTAAAAGCAGGTAATGTTCATACTTTAATCATGAGCGGAGTTAATCCTGTATATTCATTGGCTGACAGTGCTTCATTTGTAGCTGGTTTGAAAAAAGTCAAGTTATCGGTTGCTTTTTCTCTTAAAGAAGATGAAACAGCTTCTATAGCTACTATTGCAGCTGCTGCACCTCATTATTTAGAATCTTGGAACGATCACAGTTTGACTAAAGGCTCTTATGCTTTAACCCAACCTACTATTCGTCCACTTTTTAATACGAAACAATTCCAAGAGGTATTGATGTCTTTGAATGGAATGGTTGGTTCTTATTATGATTACATTAAATCAAATTATTTATTAACTGTTTCTTGGAATCAGGCTTTACACGATGGGGTTGTATCAACAAGTGATGCGTCAATATCTGGAGGTTCAGCTGATTTCTCTGCTGCTGCAAGTGCTTTAGCACAGTCTAAGTCTTCAAATGGGATGGAGTTAGTGTTATACACTAAAACCGGTATGGGTGATGGACAACAAGCTAACAACCCATGGTTACAAGAGTTTCCCGATCCTATCACACGTGTGTCATGGGACAACTACTTAACGATTTCTCAAGCTGATGCAAAAGCGAAAGGCCTGATGAATGAAATTGTTGCTAATGGAGGTTTAAACGGAAGTTATGCTGACGTGACAGTTGACGGTGTGAAATTAACGGTTCCTGTTATTGTTCAACCAGGTCAAGCAGTAGGAACTGTTGGTTTGGCTTTGGGTTACGGCCGAAAAGCAGCTATGCAAGAAGAAATGCAAGTAGGTGTAAATGCTTACTCATTATACAAGAATTTCAACAATGTGCAGTCTGTTCAGATTGCAAAAGCAGGTGGTGAACATGAGTTTGCTTGTGTGCAATCGCAAAAAACCTTGATGGGTCGTGGCGATATTGTTAAAGAAACCACACTACAAATATTCAATACCAAAGATGCTAAAGAGTGGAACCCTGTTCCAATGGTGTCTTTAGACCACAAAGAAGTAGAAGCAACTAAAGTTGACTTATGGGAATCTTTTGATCGTTCAGTTGGTCATCATTTTAACTTGTCCATCGACTTAAATGCTTGTACAGGTTGTGGTGCTTGTGTTATCGCTTGTCATGCTGAAAATAATGTACCTGTTGTAGGTAAGTCTGAGGTAAGAAGAAGTCGCGATATGCATTGGTTGCGTATTGACAGATATTATTCATCGGAAGAAACTTTTGCTGGAGATAAAAAACGCAAAGAAGACTTTGATGGTTTAACAGGAGAAAAAGGCTCGTTGAGCGGATTTGGTGAAATGGAGTTGGCGGCAGATAACCCCCAAGTGGTTTTCCAGCCTGTAATGTGTCAGCACTGTAATCACGCACCTTGTGAAACAGTTTGTCCTGTAGCTGCTACTTCTCACTCACGACAAGGTCAAAACCACATGGCTTATAACCGTTGTGTTGGAACTAGATATTGTGCCAACAACTGTCCTTATAAAGTACGTCGTTTTAACTGGTTCTTGTATGCTAATAACGATGAATTCAACTACCATTTCAATGATGATTTAGGAAGAATGGTTGTTAATCCAGATGTTAACGTACGTTCACGTGGAGTGATGGAGAAGTGTTCGATGTGTATTCAAATGACACAAAAAACAATTCTTGATGCCAAACGAGATGGTAGAGAGGTGAGAGCAGACGAATTCCAAACAGCTTGTTCTAACGCGTGTTCATCTGGTGCAATGGTATTCGGTGATGTAAATAACAAAGAATCGGAAGTGGCTAAGTTAGCATCTGACCCTCGTTCATACCACTTGCTAGAGAGCGTTGGTACAAAACCAAATGTTGTTTATCAAGTAAAAGTTAGAAATATTTAGTAATTAATAAGAAACAATATATAGAATTATGTCGTCTCATTACGAAGCACCCATTAGAAAACCTTTAGTTATAGGTGATAAAACTTATCACGATGTAACTGTAGACGTAGCTGCACCTGTAGAAGGAAGAGCCAACAAACAGTGGTGGACTGTATTTTCTATCGCATTAGCAGCTTTCCTTTGGGGAATAGGTTGTATCATTTACACTATTTCTACAGGTATTGGTTCATGGGGTTTAAATAAAACCGTTGGTTGGGCTTGGGATATCACTAACTTCGTTTGGTGGGTTGGTATCGGTCACGCAGGAACGCTAATATCGGCAGTATTATTGTTATTCCGTCAACGTTGGAGAATGGCGATTAACCGTTCGGCAGAAGCAATGACTATTTTCTCGGTAGTACAAGCGGGTCTTTTCCCTATCATCCACATGGGACGTCCTTGGTTAGCTTATTGGGTAGTTCCAATTCCAAACCAATTTGGTTCATTGTGGGTAAACTTCAACTCACCATTACTTTGGGACGTATTTGCAATCTCTACCTACCTTTCGGTTTCTCTAGTATTCTGGTGGACTGGATTGTTGCCTGACTTTGCTATGATTCGCGATAGAGCAGTTACCCCTTTCAACAAAAAAATATATTCGATTTTGAGTTTTGGATGGAGCGGAAGAGCCAAAGATTGGCAACGTTTTGAAGAGGTTTCACTGGTATTGGCAGGTTTAGCAACACCACTGGTACTTTCCGTACACACCATTGTATCCTTTGACTTTGCTACTTCGGTTATCCCAGGTTGGCACACTACAATTTTCCCGCCTTACTTCGTTGCAGGAGCTGTTTTCTCAGGATTTGCTATGGTTAACACGTTGCTTATTATCATGAGAAAAGTATCTAACCTTGAAGCTTATATCACCATTCAACACATCGAGTTGATGAATATCATCATCATGATTACGGGTTCGATAGTGGGTGTAGCTTACATTACAGAGTTGTTCGTAGCGTGGTACTCAGGTGTTGAATACGAACAGTATGCCTTCTTAAACAGAGCAACTGGACCTTACTGGTGGGCATATTGGTCAATGATGACTTGTAACGTATTCTCTCCACAGTTCATGTGGTTCAAAAAATTAAGAACAAGTATCATGTTCTCTTTCGTTATTTCAATTGTGGTAAATATAGGAATGTGGTTTGAGCGTTTTGTAATTATCGTTACATCGTTACACAGAGATTACTTACCCTCTTCTTGGACAATGTTCTCTCCAACCTTTATCGATATTGGTATCTTTATTGGAACAATTGGTTTCTTCTTCGTGTTGTTCCTTCTGTATGCAAGAACCTTCCCAGTTATTGCTCAAGCAGAGGTAAAAACAATTTTGAAATCTTCTGGTGAAAATTACAAGAGAGAAAGAGAAAAAGCAGGTCATAATTCAGAAACACATTAATAAGTATCATGAGTAGTAATAAAGTTATACACGCTATATACAATGACGATGATGTTCTTATGGATGCTGTAAAGCAAACCAGAAAAGCACATCACCATATTGAGGAAGTTTATACTCCTTTCCCAGTGCACGGTTTAGACAAGGCGATGGGATTGGCACCAACAAGACTAGCCATCTGTGCTTTTATTTACGGATGTATAGGTCTAACTGTAGCCACAACAATGATGAATTACATCATGATTTCAGATTGGCCTCAAGATATTGGTGGAAAGCCAAGTTTTAGTTACATACAAAACATGCCTGCATTCGTGCCGGTTATGTTTGAGATGACGGTTTTCCATGCAGCTCACTTAATGGTAATCACTTTCTACATGAGAAGTAAATTGTGGCCATTCAAAAAAGCAGAAAACCCTGACGTAAGAACAACTGATGATCATTTCTTAATGGAAGTAGCAGTAAAAAATAATGAAGAAGAGCTGTCTTCTTTCTTAAAAAATACTGGAGCAGTTGAAGTTAAAGTAATTGAAAAGCATTAATAGATTATGAAAATTACACTTAAGTTAGTAGCACTATTAGTAATTGCTGTTTCAGCTGTATCGTGTAAAAACGATCTGAAGCCTAATTATCAATACATGCCCAATATGTACGAATCGGTTGCTTATGAAACCTATTCGGAATCGAATGCTTTTAATTCGCCTAATGGTCTTAAAGGTAAAGAAGGACAATTGCCTCCTGCTGGAACCATCAAAAGAGGTTTTACACCATATGATTTGCCGAACACTACCGAAGGTTACAACGCTTCTAAATTAGTTACTACATCACCTTTGGACTCTACAGCTGTAGATATGAAAAAAGCAGAAGAGTTATTCACCATTTACTGTGCAATTTGCCATGGTACAGCTGGTGATGGTCAAGGTAAATTGGTTAAGCAAGAGAAGTTTTTAGGAGTACCTAGTTACAAAGACAGACAAGTGACCAAAGGGAGTATTTTTCATGTTATTACCTATGGTTTAAATTCTATGGGTTCTCACGCTAATCAATTGAGTACCGATGAGAGATGGATGTTAGCAGAATATGTCTTAAAACTAAAAAGCGAATTATAATTGTAGAATAAACAGACTCTTATAGATATGTATACATTTCCAAATAAATTAAGAAACATTGCACTAGTCCTAATGATATTAGGTATCGCTGGTATCATTTTTGGTTTCTTAACTGCACCCAAGACAATCCAAGATGTTGAGAAAATAGTGGCTGAAAGCCATCATGGTGGTCATCACGGAGCATCAGCTCACGAAGGTAATCATGCTG
>CAZAJH010000071.1:0-8494 GCA_964485385.1 uncultured Flavobacterium sp. | reverse complement strand
TAAATAAGAGGCAAAACACAGCATGCATGTATTTCATAAAATAATTTTTTATAAATATACATATCTATCAATTTCGTCAAAAACGATTGAAAAGAAGTTATTAACGAAAAACGAGCGAATTATTTACAAGAATTCATCAATTACCATTCACATAATCTTGCAAATAAGCAAATCGAGGCGTGAGTTGCCCATTTTCAGTAATTTTGGCACGTTGCAAAATTCCGTCTTTATCGCCATTAAAAAAAGCGGGAATAACGTGCTTCATAAACATCTCGCCAAAACCCTCACTAGCATCTTTAGGCAATTCGCAAGGCAAATTATCCACAGACATCACCATTATAGAACCCGGATGAGTATGCGGAACTTCCTTGTTTTCAAGAGGTAAATAGCCAAAAAAAGGATCCGCTATGGTTGATGCTTTGATGGTGCAAGCTATCGGGCCATCCACATCGCACGAGATATCGGCAACGACTTTAATTTTGCAATCCGGCTTCGTTAACATGTCACGGGTTAAAATATCAGGCGCATTATTTCCATGAAAATGGCCAGCAATAAACAAGTCTGCCACCTTAGTGAATCGCTCAAAATCAGAAGTGTATTCAGTCGGATTTTTATAAAAATCTTGTTTGTCTAGTACTTTTCCGTCCAAGCGTTTGTTGTAATCCAACACATCAATTTGCGTGTAAACGGGCTCGGTATATACTTTTGACAAAAAATCGTCCACTGTAACCGCTTTGATTTTCATTCCATCCAAAATTTCTTTGGCACCCATTCCTACTTTTCCATGACCGGTAAGAACAATTTTAATATTGGGTAGCGTTTGCCGTTTGAGGCGAGCAATCAATTCATCTTTACCACTCAAGGTTTCAGCTTTGGGCAAATTGAATAATTCGTATTTAATACCAAATCCCCTGAAACCATTGTAAGCACCAACAATTCCGGCATATCTACCAAAACCAATCAACCGTTTGTTGTTGGCATCTACTATGGTTTCATGATCGTACAACTCGATATTTTTTTCCACAATAGCTTGCAATAATTTTCGGTTGTGTGCTTGAAACTTGATGGTGTGGGAAAAGAAAAAGTATTTCTTGTTTGGAATCAAGGCATCAATTGGGATTTCTTTTACACCAAACAACACGTCGCAATCGCTCACATCGGTGGTAACTTCCAACCCCGCATTTCGGTATTGTTCATCGGAAAAAACACGAATGTCCGACGATTCTACTTTGATAACCGCACTGGGATATTCTTGTTGTAACCGAACTAGTTCCTCAGGTGAAAATACAACTCTGCGATCGGGTGGATTTTTTCTTTCTTTGATGATTCCGAACTTCATTTTGACTGCTAAATTTTAAGTGCGTCAAAAGTAGTAGTAACGAAAACGTTTTCAAAACTTTTTAACTGAAAAAAACAATCCATTGGGTTCTGATAAATAAGCAGTTATAAAAATGTTGAAAATTTGGTAATAACTCCGCCATTTTTTTACGTTTTTTTTAGGTTTTGGATGTCTATATTTGCGATTTACATCAACAAAATGCAAACAATCAAAACTTATATCCTCACTCTTTTCTTTTTATTTATCTTGATTAGCTGTGACAAAGATCGACGTAGTGATTCTGTTACAGAAGAAGTAGAATTGCTGCCTTACTCCATGTTGCCATCTACCAAAGTGTACGCCAAATTATCCGATTCATACATTACTGAGAAAAAGCAGAAAATCGAGAATTTTTTTACCGAAAATTACGCCAACGACTTTGAAAATATTAGTTTTTTAGTTGCTCAAAATGGCCAAGTTATTTATGAAAAATACAATGGTTATGCTGATAAAGAAAAAAACATTCTTAACTCGCCCGAAACACCTTTGCACATTGCTTCGGTGAGTAAGGTGTTGACTGCTTCCGCAATTTTAAAACTGGTTGAAGCAGGCAAGTTGCAATTAGACCAAAAACTAACCACTATTTTCAAAGGATTTCCGTATCCGAATGTTACTGTTCGAACCTTATTGAATCACCGAAGCGGATTGAAGAAATACAACTATTTTACCGATGACAATAAGGTGTGGGATAAATCTAAAAACATCACCAATCAGGATATTTTGAACTTACTAATTGCCCGAAAATTTC
Source organism: uncultured Flavobacterium sp. (assembly GCA_964485385.1). GTDB lineage: Bacteria > Bacteroidota > Bacteroidia > Flavobacteriales > Flavobacteriaceae > Flavobacterium. The sequence goes on along the minus strand of CAZAJH010000071.1, from coordinate 6,368 downwards.
CGCTTGATCATCCTACAGATACTCATTTTGTATACAACAATACCAATTATGTTTTGTTGGCTTTGATTGTGGAAAAAATAACAGGAGCCAAATTCAGTAAGGCCATGAAGCAAATTGTATTCGATCCGTTGGGAATGAAAAACACTTTTGTTTTTGATGAAAAGACCTCGCTCAGCAAGGCAACACCTTCTTACAAATGGAACTATGAGTTGTATCCTTTTGACTATTTGGATAATGTTTATGGCGATAAAAATATTTACTCTACACCACGCGATTTGTTGAAGTTTGATTTGGCCCGAAACGACCCTAATTTTTTGAATAAGGAATTGCTTGAACAGGTATTTAAAGGCTACAGTTACGAATCAAAAGGCATCAAAAATTACGGTTTAGGTATTCGCCTCCGCGAATGGGACAATGGTGTCAAACTGTTTTACCATAATGGGTGGTGGCATGGTAATACCTCTTCCTACATTACCCTACGAAAAGAGAATACGGTAATTATTGCCTTATCTAATAAGTTTACACGAAAAACATACCAAGTAAAACGGCTCTCGGCTCTCTTTGGTGATTATCCGTTTACATTGAAAGATACCACAGCCAACGAGGAATAGAAATCATAAATCTTTTTTAACATCGTAGATAGTTTTGAAACTTATTTGTATTTTTGACCAATCGTTATAAAAAATGCAATTCAAACATCCAGAGTTTTTATACTTCCTTTTCTTATTGGTTATTCCAATTCTGGTGCATCTTTTTCAGTTGCGAAAATTCAAAAAAGAGCTTTTCACCAATGTAAAATTTTTGAAGGAACTCGCCGTGCAAACGCGCAAAAGTTCCAAAATCAAGAAGTATTTATTACTCGCTACGCGATTACTGTTGTTAACCGCATTAATTTTTGCCTTCGCCCAACCTTTTTTTAAAGCCAAAGACAAACAAAATGCGGGCAATGAAATGTACATTGTGCTCGACAATTCGTTCAGTATGCAAGCCAAAGGAAAAAAAGGCGAATTACTAAAACGTGCCATTCAAGATTTATTGGAGCACACACCAGAGAACACCCAATTTTCGTTGCTGACCAATTCCGATAACTTTTACAACACTACGATAAAAGCCATTCAACAAGATTTGCAAAACATGAGCTACAGTGCAACTCCGTTTGAAATGGATTATATTTTGGCTAAAATCAATGCTCGTAAATCGGCCTTCAACAAAGATATTGTGGTAATAACGGATGCTTTGGGTTTGAAAGAAAATCAGGTTAAAGGCTTTAAAAAAGAAGACCATGTTTTCTTTTACATTCCAGAGGCGGAACAAGAAAATAATGTAGCCGTTGATAGTGTTTTCATCAATCAAACCTTAGATAATTTTTATGAAATAAGTGTAAAAATTGATGCATTTGGAGACAACAACAAAGATGTTTCAGTAGCGTTGTACAATCAAAACAAACTGATTGCCAAAACGCTAGTCAATTTTGAAACCAATAGTAAAACCTTAAATTTTACCATTCCCAAAGAAAATTTCCATGGCTATGTTACAGTGTCAGACAATGGCTTGGAATACGACAACACATACTATTTCAGTCTATCTAAACCAGAGAAAAGCAATGTTATTAGCATTGGAGAGGAAGAAAAAAGTAGTTTTTTGAGTAGAATTTACACCAGTGACGAATTCAACTACCTCAACTATCCACTGGCTAGTTTAGATTACAATGCCATCGACAAGCAAGATGCGGTGGTTATGAACGAAATTAAGGAAATTCCACAAGCTCTTCAAACTACTTTGAAGTCCTTTGTAGAAAAAGGCGGTAATCTAATTTTTATTCCAGCCGCTGAAAGCGATATAACTACCACCAATCGTTTTTTGTCGAATTTTGGTTCCATTCAATTCAAATCATTCGCCAATGCACAAAAAACGATGACCAAAATCAATTTCAGTCATCCGTTGTACAGTAGTGTTTTTGAAAAAAAAGTGGATAATTTTCAATATCCTACTAGTAAAAGTTCGTTTGATGTTGCCTCTACAGCAGCAATCATTTTGGGCAATAACGATCAATCCCCTTTTTTATCGGCGTTTGAAAACGGACTGTCATCGGTGTATATCTTCGCTGCCCCAATCAACAAAACCAATAGTAATTTTCAAAACTCACCGTTGATTGTTCCAACATTTTACAATATGGCCCAAAACGCCCAAAAAACGGGTGTCAAATCGTTTACCATCGGAAAAAATCATTCAACAATAGTTGAAACCTTACTTTCTAAAGATGAAATAGTGAGTATTAAAAACACGCAAAATGCCAAAGGAAACTTTATTCCTGTTCAGCAAATTTTAAACAACAAAGTAAAACTCACTTTTAATGACAACCCAAATATGGCTGGTAATTATGGTGTTTTTAACAACGCGAATCTGGTAGATCGTATCAGTTTCAATTACGACAGAACTGAGAGTAATCTGTCTAATCCCAATACAACTATTGCTAGCGAATTTGAAGAAATAAACGATATAGAAACCCTTTTTGACACCTTACAAACCAACCGAACCGATAGTCAAATATGGAAATGGTTTGTATTGCTTACCTTGTTGTTTATTGTAATTGAAGTGCTCATTCAAAAATTGGTCAAATGAAAATAATTATTCGACAAGCTAAAATTGTAGATGCCGATAGTCCGTTTCACAATCAAATAGTTGATGTGCAAATTAACCATGGAATCTATGAAAAAATCGGCTCAAACTTACCCGAAATAAGTGATTACAGCGAAGTAGCATTTCAACATTTGCACCTTTCACAAGGTTGGTTTGATAGCAGCGTTTCGTTTGGTGAACCTGGTTTTGAAGATCGAGAAACCATCGCCAACGGTTTGGAGGTAGCGGCTAAAAGTGGCTTTACAGGAGTTGCTTTACAACCCAATTCATTTCCGGTAATAGATAACCAAGCGCAAGTTCATTTTGTTTTACAAAAAGCAAAAGGAAGTGCAACTGATTTGTATCCGATAGGAGCACTGACTAAAAATGCTGACGGCACCGATTTGGCCGAATTGTTTGACATGAAAAATGCTGGAGCGGTAGCTTTTGGCGATTACAATAAAAGTTTGTCGAATGCCAATCTTCTCAAAATTGGTTTACAATACGTGCACGATTTTGATGGTTTGGTAATTGCTTTTTCTCAAGATGAAAAAATCAAAGGAAATGGAGTAGCCAATGAAGGTATCGTGGCGACACGACTCGGATTGAAAGGCATTCCAAACTTAGCCGAAGAACTGATTATAGCTCGAAATATCTTTTTACTGGAATATACCGGCGGAAAACTTCATATTCCAACTATTTCAACTGCCCAGTCGGTGCAATTGATTCGAGATGCCAAAGCCAAAGGTTTACAAATAACATGCAGTGTGGCTGTACACCATTTGACGATGACCGATGAAAAACTAGAGCGTTTTGATACACGATACAAAGTCCTTCCGCCATTGCGTGCTGAATTGGATAGAAAAGCATTGATTGATGGCATTTTAGACAATACCATCGACTGTATAACTACCGACCACAACCCTATTGATATAGAACGTAAGAAAATGGAATTTGATCTGGCTCATTACGGAACAATTGGTTTGGAATCGGCTTTTGGTGCGCTCTCGAATGTGCTTCCTACTGAGGTAATCATCGAAAAATTAACGGCTGGAAGGCGCATTTTCAAATCCAATTCGGCTGAAATTAAAGAAGGAAACCAAGTTAATATTACCTTATTTTCAGTTGGAACTGAATGGACTTTTAGTAAAGAATCCATTCTTTCTAAATCTAAAAACTCGGCTTTTTTAGGAGAAAAAATGAACGGAAAAGCCCTTGGCATCTACAATAATTCTACATTAATTTTATCATAAATATGGACAATGCCACCATCCGTGAAGGAAAAACTGCTGCGATCATAAGCTATATTCTCATCGTTGGTCCGCTTATTGCGTTGTCAATGAACGGCGACCTCAAAAATTCTTATGCCTCTTTTCACATTCGACAGGGATTGGGAATTACTTTAACATTCATTACACTCGGAGTCACCATCAGTCATTTTGAGAGCATACTCATTGCCGCACCAATGTGGGTTTTTATATCTGTATTGTCGATTTACGGCATATTCACCGCTGCTCGGGGTGAGACAAAACCATTGCCTTTGTTGGGAGCTTTTTTTCAAAAATGGTTACACAAATTATAGCTTTTTAACGGATAATTTGAATCCAACTCGTTTTTGAATCGCCATTGGGAAGTTCGATAATGTAATAATAAACCCCATCGGGCAACCATCCACCCGAATTATTTTGCCCATACCACTCTTTGAGGTAGTTGTCTTTTTCGTATACTTTTACTCCCCAACGATTGTATATCTCAAGACGTTTTGGACTCAGTAAAGTAAGATCGAAAGTAGAGTTGTAATCGTCTTCATTGGGAGTAATAACGTTTGGAATAGAACAAAAAGGATTATCAACTACAACTGATTGGGTTTTTTCACATCCATTCGAATCGGTCACTGTTACTAAAAAAGTCAAGGGAACAACCCCATTAAAAGAGTTCATTTGAATAAAGTCCGATACATTCAACAAAACAGCTGACGAAACAAAACTGCCATTATAACTCCAATTTATAGGTGTTTCCGACAGCATAACATCGTCCGATTGAAGTTGAACATAAAAACTATTCCCTACACAAAAAACACTGTAATCGAAGTCAAAATCGTCCAAAATAACAATAGAAGTTGTCGTATTGAAAGCACATTCGGTAGAATTGGGAGTAAATGTGTAGGTTGCCGATTGAGTGTTATTGAAGGGAGGTGACCAAGTTCCTGTTATTCCTTCTATTGAAGTGGTTGGCAAATTGAAATCAACAACTCCGTAACACAACGGATTAATTGCTAAAAATTGCGGCGTTATCTTGGGCGTAACTACTACAGTCAATGTGGCTGTATTGGTACATAAATTTGATGTGGGTGTAAAAGTGTACACCGTGGTTTGGGTATTGTTGGGAGCTGGCGACCAAGTTCCTATAATGTTGTTTAGCGAATTGGTCGGTAAATCAGGGAAAATACCTCCTTCACAAATGGGATTAATGGGATTAAAAATGGGCGTTACTATCGGATTGACCACTACAGTGATTTGCGTGGTGTTGGCACATGAAATTGTAGGTGTAAAAGTGTAAGTAGTTGTGGTAAAATTGTTGAATGTAGGCGACCAAGAACCTGTTATTCCGTTTTCAGAAAGTGTGGGTAACGTTATAGTATCTCCTTGACAAATCGGATTGATGACAGGAAATAAGGGCACTGTGTTGGGTTCCACAACCTGTATCGTCATTGTAGTAGGAACCAAACAAGATCCAGATGTAGGTGTAAAAGTATACGTGGTGGTTTGCAAGTTGTTGATGGCTGGCGACCAAACTCCTGTAATCCCATTATTGGAAACTGTAGGCAGCGGACTCAAATTAGCGCCTTGACAAATGGATGGAACCTGAGTAAAAACGGGTACTTCAACATTAACTTCGGATGTAATCGCTAAGTTATATTCGCAAACGGTATTGATACTGTATATCTGTGAAAAATAAACTTGTTGATTCGACACTACGTTAGGAATAACAATCTGCGAATTACCCGATGCTTGGATAGTAAGCGTTTGTGAAGGACCGTTGTTGATGTTGTAAGTTAAAACATCTCCTGGTGTGGCAACAATAGAAAAAATGGCGTTTTGACCCGGACAAATTGGGTTATTGGTTGTAATAATTGGTTGCAAAAATTGGGCTCCACATACCGCTATTTCGGGTGGCGAATTAAAATCATATGCAGAAATAGTTTCCATCAAATCGGTTCCGTCACCAATAGAACCCCGAATGCGGTGCCCAACATAACCGTATCTCGAATAACATTGCTTGATTAATGCGCAGGTATGCCCTCCTGTTTCTGCAAAAGTGATAAAATCAGTATTGGTAATTCCGTTGGGTACATCCAAATAATTTACATCTCCCGTAATAGTCGTATTGCCACCACCAGCTGCTCTTCCTATCATATAATAACTATTGCATCCAGCAGTATATACCACACCATTATTTCTGATAACAGCTAAAGCGGTAAAATTTTCATCGTGTTCGTTGGCAGAGATCCATGCCGCATCAGTAATCAAAGAATTATCAGGTTTTTTGGCATTAACCCAAACCGTTCGATCAACCGTGGTGCGATCGCCCAATTGTCCGTAGGCATTGCTACCCAAAGCATATACTTTTTTATCCGTTCCTAAAATGTAATACGAAACATTGGTAACATCGGATAAAATCGGATTATTATTGGTAGCTTGTATCATTTTAATACCTGGTATGCCTGCTGGTAAAGTCATTTGAGTGGC
>CAZAJH010000070.1:0-8504 GCA_964485385.1 uncultured Flavobacterium sp. | reverse complement strand
CTAAAGTCACCAACAACAAGAATTTTATTGTCATTTTGTTCTGTTATTCCTACGACAATACCGTCAAATCCAGTTCCTGTTTTAAAAGTAGTATCTTCAATGCCATTGGTATTCAAACGGATGATTTTATTATTTCCACCTAAACCGTTGTACAAACCAAAATTACCTCCTAACAAAATTTTACCATCACTTTGTGTTGTGATTACGTTTACATTACTAACAAAACCTGTTCCTGTGTTAAACGTAGTGTCTTTGCTACCATTGGTATTCAAACGAATTAATCCGATGTTTCCAATTACTCCGTTGAAAGAGCCTAAAGCTCCTCCTACTAAAATTTTACCATCGGTTTGAGTTGTAATTGTGTAAACACTACTACCAAAACCTGTTCCTGTGTTAAACGTAGTGTCTTTAGAGCCATCTGTATTCAATCGAATCATTCTGTTGTTTCCACTTGCTCCGTTGTATGAAGTAAAATCACCTCCTATCAAAATTTTACCATCGCTTTGTAAAGCAATTGACCTAACTAAAAAATTAAATCCTGTTCCAGAGTTGAAGGTAATGTCTTTACTGCCATCTGCATTCAAACGAATGATATAGTTTTCGCTTACACCATTAAAATCTGTAAAAGTTCCCCCAACGAGAATTTTATTATCGGTTTGTATAGCAATAGTAAGAACACTGCCATTAAATCCTATACCCGTATTAAATGAACTGTCTTTGGTGCCATCGGGATTCAATCGAATCATTCTGTTGTTTCCGCTTTCTCCATTGTAGGAAGTAAATTGTCCTCCTACAAGAATTTTACCATCAGTTTGTATTGAGATTATTCTAACATTACCATTAAATCCTGTACCTGTGTTAAATGAACTATCTTTGCTGCCATCAGAATTTAGACGAATGATTTTATTTTCAGTAGCTCCTACAAACGCATTAAATGCACCACCTACAAGGATTTTACCATCCGTTTGGGTTACGAGGGTGTTAACATCATTATCAAATCCGGGATAAGAACCAAAATTTTGAGCCACATCACCTGGAACTTGTGCACAAAATTTGGTAAAAATAAATAAGCTTAAGCAAAATAATAAACTCTTCATAATTTGAGAAATAAAAATAATAACAAATATATATGTAAATATTCTTCAAAAACTCTTTTTTGAAAAACAAAGCCTATAAATTACACCAACACGTGCAAGTCAAAGTCGTTGAAGTTGATGAAGAACGCAAACGCATTCAGTTGACGATGGTTTTTTAGAAGCTATTCTCGCTGTCCATTACAAGCTTGTTTCATTCCCGCAATTTTTCTATGGCCAAAAACGCGCTTCCGTTGGTCGCGGTTTTTCACCCAGAAAAAATAAGTCGCACTGTTCACTAGGCTTTCCATTGCCACTTGCCTACCGGCAGGCAGGTCAAGGCTAAAAAAATCCCAAACTTCAATCGAAATTTGGGATTTGTTTTTTGCTATTTGGAATTTCTAAAGTGTTACTCTTTAGTCTCTTCTTTTTTTGCAGTAGCTTGGTTCTCGGTTTTAGAAGCGTCTTTAAATTCCTTAACGCCAGCGCCAAGTCCTTTCATTAATTCTGGAATTTTTTTACCTCCAAAAAGTAATAAAACTACAATTAAGATTACTATCCATTCGGTTGGACCCATTCTTCCCATACTATATAAATTTTATGCTTACGCGAATTAGTATTAATAGTGACAAAGGTAAAAAGAAAAAAGTACCAATTTCATTTTTAACCAACTATTTATCGTTAAACTTCGTTAAAATCAGCAGTAACACTTGCAAACTACTTATTTTAGTATATTTGTAGTATAAATCAAAATCATGGCAGAAAAGGGTCAAAAGCGAAAAAAAATTAAAAAACATTTATTCACCAAAAACCGGTTGGTCGTACTTAACGAAGACTCGTTTGAAGAAATTTTTTCCTTGCGTCTGACTTTGATGAATGTATTTGTTGTGGCTACTTTAGGTGCTATCATCATTATCACTGTAACTACTTTTATTATTGCGTTTACACCACTTCGCGAATACATCCCAGGTTACTCAACTACCAAATTACGAAAAGAAGCTACGGAATTAGCATTAAAATCCGATTCCTTATCGGCGGCACTCCAAAAAAACGAAGCCTATTTGCAATCGATTGTTAAAGTTTTAAATGGCGATTTAGAATACCAAAAAGTCAACAAAGATTCGATTATGGCTTCCGAAGTCATCGAGGTTGATCCTAAGTCGGTAGAGGCTTCAGAAGAAGAACTCGAACTCCGAAAAAAAATAGAAGCAGAAGAGCAATCAACAAAAACAAAAAACAAAAAATAATATGCACCCTAGTTTCGATTTACCGATGATAGAAATCCCTTTGATTTTAGGTATACTTTTTTTGGTTATCGGTTTGTTTTTTTACTTCTTTCCACCCCAAAAAATCAATTCATTTTATGGGTACCGAACCTCCACATCGATGGAGAGTCAAGAAAAATGGGATTTTGCACAAAAATTTTCCGCTGTCAAAACGATACAAGGAAGTGTTTTTCTGTTGGCAGTTAGCGGCCTTGGATTGTTCGATCTAACTCAAAACCAACAAAATGGGATTGGTATTGCTGCAGTACTTATTTTCTTAATTGCTGTTATTTTTTTGACAGAAAAAGCCTTAAAAAAACAATTTCCAAAATCGTAATCTATGTCGATTAAATCGTTTGCCGCCAAGATATTTGCTGCCCGAATTCATAAAAAAACGCTTCAATGGAGTTCAAATCCAATCGAAACGCAACAAAAAGTGTTTGCCGATTTGATCCGACAAGCGAAAGATACGCAGTTTGGAAAAGACCACCATTTTGATTCTATAAAAACCTTTTCCGATTTTGCTCAAAACGTTCCCATTCGCGATTACGAAGCACTCAAACCCTATGTTGATCGGGTTGTTAAAGGCGAGGAAGACATTCTCTGGAAAGGCAAACCCATTTATTTTGCCAAAACTTCGGGAACGACTTCGGGTGCCAAATACATTCCGCTGACCAAAGCATCCATGCCGTTTCACATACAAGCGGCGCGCAATGCGATTTTGAGTTACATACACGAAACGGGCAACGCCGATTTTGTAGACGGAAAAATGATATTTCTACAAGGAAGTCCAGTTTTAGAAGAGAAAAACGGCATTAAATTAGGTCGATTATCCGGAATTGTAGCGCATTTTGTTCCGAAATACCTCCAAAAAAACCGCATGCCATCGTGGGAAACCAATTGCATCGAAGATTGGGAAACCAAAGTAGACGCGATTGTAGAAGAAACCTACAACCAAAATATGACGGTGATCTCAGGTATTCCGTCGTGGGTGCAAATGTATTTTGAAAAATTACAGCAAAAAGCGGGTAAACCTGTAGGCGAGTTATTCAAAAACTTCAATTTGTTCATTTATGGCGGCGTGAATTACGAACCGTATAGAGCTAAATTTGAAAATTTAATCGGACGTAAAGTCGATTCGATTGAGTTGTTTCCTGCTTCGGAAGGCTTTTTTGCCTACCAAGATTCCCAAAAAGAAAAAGGAATGCTGCTGTTGTTGAACGCTGGAATTTTTTATGAATTTGTCAAAGCCGACGAATTTTTTACCGAAAACCCGAGAAGATACACCATTGGAGAAGTCGAGTTGAATGTGAATTACGTTTTGATTTTGTCCACCAACGCCGGACTCTGGGCATACAACATTGGCGATACCGTACAGTTTACTTCGCTCAAACCCTATCGCGTGATTGTTTCGGGCCGAATTAAGCATTACATATCGGCTTTTGGTGAGCATGTAATTGGTAAAGAAGTTGAGACTGCTTTACAGCAAGCGATGGAAAACACCAATGTACGAGTCAATGAATTTACCGTGGCACCTCAAATCACGCCTGATCAAGGTTTGCCCTACCACGAATGGTTCATCGAATTTGAAAACGAACCCGAAAATCTCGACGAATTTGCATTGAAAATAGATCAAGCCATGCGCCAACAAAATGTGTATTACGACGATTTAATTGTGGGCAATGTGTTGCGAACGCTTGTTATTACTAAAGTCAGTAAAAATGGCTTTCAAGAGTATATGAAATCGATAGGAAAATTAGGTGGTCAGAACAAATTACCACGATTAGCCAATGACCGAAAAATTGCCGATCAACTCTCCTAACCCGTTTTCAAAAATTGTTTGTTATTATACGAAAAATGAGAATACTAACCGCTGTTTTACTGCTGTGTTCAATTTCGACTTTTGCCCAAATCAAAGGCGTGGTCAAAGACAGTCTTACGGGGCAACCGATTCCGTATGTGAACATTTCGGTTGAAAATGAAAATATCGGAAGTACTAGTGAGGAAAATGGTAGTTTTTCTTTACCAAACTCAAAAACCAATAACAGAATTGTTTTTTCTTCTATTGGTTATTTTACGAAAGTGATTTCAAATGACCAAGCCCAAATGGTTTTTCTCAAACCTAAAACAGTCGAGTTGAATGAAGTTTTTATAGATAGACCAAAAGGAATGATTGAAAAGAGGATTGAAAACTCAAAAAAAGGAAGTGGTTTTCATGTTTCAGGAAAAGACAATTGGATAAACACCAAATTTTTCCCTTTTGATTCAAGCTATAATGAAACAGAATTTATTAAAAAAGTTACGCTAACAACACGGAGTATGGTCAATGGTGCCAAATTTAAACTTCATTTCTTTAAACCAGATTCAAAGGGATTTCCAGGAGAAGAATTAACCAGTGAAGAGGTTATAATTTCGGTTCGAAAAGGCAATAGGAAAAACAATTTAGACGTGTCAAAATTCAACATAAAGTTCCCAGAAACAGGAATATTTGTCGGTTATGAGGTTTTGCTCATCGAGACAAATAAATACACGTTTGATTATTTTGATTCAATTACCCAGAAAAAAACAAATATTATTTATTTTGCCCCAGATTTTGAAATTAATCTCTCTGATGAAGAACGGACCTTTGTATTTTCAGGTGGTGTTTGGCACAAAAGGAAGAGATTGCACGACCAAGAAACAGAAAAGCTAGAAAAATATAACAACAAAGTACTCGAGCCCAACATCAGTTTATTACTCTCCAACTAATGAAGTTCATTCGGTTTTTTTTACTCCTAATTTCTACAAGCATTTTTGCCCAAATCAAAGGCGTGGTCAAAGACAGTCTTACAGGGCAACCGATTCCGTATGTGAACATTTCGGTTGAAAATGAAAATACCGGAAGTACTACGGAGGAAAATGGCTCATTTCAACTTCCGGAAAGCGCAAAAGGAAAGAACCTTATCTTTTCGGTTTTGGGTTTTGAGAAAAAAAAGGCAAAAGCGTCAATGGTGTCTGAAGTACTTCTCAAACCTGTTGATTACCAACTAGATGAAGTAATTGTAATTCGGAGTTTAGGAACCAAACAGCGCGAAATCGGAAAGGCAGAAAACGCTATTTTACAAGCATTTGATAACGGGCCTCGTATTGACACCAAATTTTTCCCCTATCAACCAACGTACAAAAAAACGAAATACATTCAAAAAGCAGTAATTAAAACCGACAATGCACTCGAAAAAGCCACGTTTAAAATCCATTTTTATGTTGTAGATGAAAAGGGTTTTCCGGGTGAAGAATTGATCAAGAAAGCTTTTTTGATAACAGTGAAAAAAGGAACGGTTACCACTACTTTGGATCTTACAAAGTACCAAATGAGAATGCCTAAAAACGGAATTTTTGTGGGTGTTGAAAAACTCATCATCGAAAGTAATAAGTTAGAAAAACTCCAAAAAAACAACAATACCAACACCAACGAAATCAAAACCACATACTATCCGTTGGTTTTGTACAATAGAGTGGATCGCGATTTTTTTTACACTTATTCAGGAGGAAAGTGGAACCGAATAGACAAGCAGGAGAATAAGGACGCATCGGGGCGAATGATGATCTACGAACCTGCAATCCATTTGATTCTTACCAACTAAACTATAAAAACCTTATCTTTGCGGGTCAGAAAACCAATTTAATGAAGGAAATTAAAAACATTTCGCGCTCTAGGGCGCAAGAATCGTCGGCAGCTATCGAACGATTGTACATTACCATGAGGCATTTATTCAACAGAGGTTTTTACAAGCCAATGGGTGTTTCTGGTGAAACTTTACGGGAAGCATTACTAGCGCTCCGCCCCGAAATTTATGGCAGTATTGCTGAAGAAAAAGTCGAATTAAACGGATTGTTGTATGTAATTGAACGCCTTCCCGTCGGAATAGAAGAATGCCGTTATATCAATTTGACTTCTGACGAAGGCTACTCAAAGTCGCATTTTCAACCCATTGTCCCACCCAAAAGAAGACGAAATTGCTACCGTATAGACGACGAGCAAATGAATGTGGAAATCACACGTGGTCGATCGGACATCTATGATATTTTAACGCATTTGACCTTTATTTTTATCGAATCGCACAAAATCAAAGACCGCGTCTTGATTGACGAAGAAGGTAAAATTTCCCGCGATTGGCAAAAATTGGAAACCGCAGCATTGCAAACCAAGAAATTGTCTCAAGTTGAAAAAGAAAAAGCCATTTCACATGCCGCCAACATTTTGGGAAGAACCTTTGTTGAGGTTTTGGATATTTATGATTCGTTTGCCACAGCAGACAAGCCCGATCGGTTTTTGCATGTGATTTATTGGTTGGGGAAAATAGCCATCGAAGAAGTTGTAGACAATAATAAAAGAACCATTACGTTTAGTCCGATATTACGCGAGCGACTTGGGCATCACATTCACGGCGAAATTTGGGCCAACAACATCAAGGAAGTACTAAAAAGCAATCACTTACTCGATCGACCCATTCACATCATTAGTGCCAATATGCATAGCGTGATGAACTCGCTTTTTGCGACCCATGTTCTTAAAACAAAGTTCAAAGACAAATCGGATTTTTACATTTATGAAGAATTGAGTAAATCGGGTTCGAGCGCGTTGCGCGATAAAGTAGAAGAATTTGCCCTGAAACACGGCATGATTTCGTTACCCGATCAGTCTGGAACCAATATTGATGTACAAATTTTTGATACAGCCAAAATAGATTGGGCTAAGTCAGCATTTCCGAAAGCCAAAGTAGGGAAGCAATCGCCTGTTTTGATTGTGATGGATTACGCCTTTGGAGAGCAAGCTTTTGAAACAATCGATGAGTTATTAAAACCTTACAAGTTTGAAAAAACAAAGTATTTTCTCAATGTAGAATCGGTTTCCATTATGGGAAAAGCCGGAATTCTAGAAGGAGGAAAAGGCGATATTATGATTCCTAATGCGCACGTGAATGAAGGAACAGCCGACAACTATCCGTTTGAAAATGAATTGACAGCCCAAATGTTTGAAGGAAATGATATTCCGGTTTATGCCGGACCAATGATTACCGTGTTGGGAACATCGTTACAGAATCGCGATTTGTTAAAGTTTTTCCACGAATCGACTTGGCAAGCCATTGGTTTAGAGATGGAAGGCGCGTACTATCAAAAAGCCATTCAATCGGCATCTCGTATTCGAAAAAGTATCAACCCTAATGTAAAAGTGCGTTACGCCTATTATGCATCAGATAATCCGCTCGAAACAGGAAGCACACTGGCTTCGGGAGGATTGGGGACAACAGGTGTAAAGCCAACGTATTTAATTACCATAAAAATAATCGAACAAATTTTTAATATAAAGTAATCATGAATAAAGAAAAACAAAACATTGATGCTCAAGAAGAAGTAGATTTATCTCAAATTTTTACCAGAGTTAACCATTTTTTTAATAGCTTATCGACACAACTTTTTAACGGTATATTATTTATTAAAAAAAATTTAGTTATCATACTTTCATTAGTGGTAATTGGTTCTGTTTTAGGTTACGTTATTGAAACAACATTCAAAACATATAAAAGTCAAATTATTGTGAGACCAAACTTCGGGAGTTTTGACTACCTCTACAATAAGGTGAATCTAATCAATTCCAAAATCAAACAAAAAGATACCGTTTTCATTCAATCTTTGGGTATTAAAAACCCCAAAAGTATTACCAAAATAACCATTTCTCCTATAGTTGATATTTATGGTCTTGTAAATGATGTAAATAGGTCGGCAAACAATGCTCAAAATTCACAAAATTTTGAATTAGTAAAACTGTTATCTGATGAGGGCGATATCAATAAAGTTGTAAAAGATTCTATCACCAGCAGAAATTATGGCAGTCACCGAATAACGATTTTGACTAGTGAAAAAATTAGTGAACAGTCATTGATTGAGCCAATTATGAATTATTTAAATAAAAGTGAGTTTTACACAAAAATTCAAAAAACCTATTTAACCAATATCAATAATAAAATAAAATCAGATCAACAGGTTATCAATCAAATAGATGCTTTGTTAAATCAGATTACTACGAATTCTAACGCAAAAGGGAATAATTTGGTTTTTTACAATGAGAATACCCAACTTAACGATTTAATCAATAACAAAAATGGTTTGGTTGAAGTGATAGGCG
>CAZAJH010000069.1:0-8530 GCA_964485385.1 uncultured Flavobacterium sp. | reverse complement strand
TTTAAAAAACCAACATTCACCATTCCAAGTTGACTATTCAAAATTTTCAGGAGCTAATCCAGCTATTCGCTCTATCTTTTATACCTGTCAGGTTTTATGAAACCCGACAGGTATAAAAGGATGCCGCTACTATCTGGGCTATTAAACAGGAATTCTGAGACCCATTTTGTCATTCCAACAACTTGTCCCAACTTTCCGAAAAAGGAGGAATCTCATCTTGTTTAAACCAAATTTGAGAAGTTGCACTTGAGTAGTAAAAAATTTTATTTTTCAAACAAATTTCTCTCTACTTTTGTACTTCCTAAATTTAAATAGATACTTATGAGAGTTGCTGTTGTTGGTGCCACCGGAATGGTGGGTGAAGTAATGCTTCAAGTTTTAGCCGAACGAAATTTTCCCGTAACCGAATTAATTCCAGTCGCTTCCGAAAAATCAGTAGGAAAACAAATCACATGGAAAGGAACCAATTATACTGTGGTAGGGTTGCAAACTGCGGTCGAAATGCGTCCAGATATTGCCTTATTTTCCGCTGGTGGAGAAACCTCGTTGGCTTGGGCTCCTAAATTCGCCGAAGTCGGAACTACGGTAATCGATAATTCATCGGCTTGGCGCATGGATCCAACCAAAAAATTAGTGGTGCCCGAAATCAATGCTTCTGTTCTTACGAAAGAGGATAAAATTATCGCTAATCCCAACTGTTCAACGATTCAAATGGTGATGGTGTTAGCGCCGTTACATCACAAATACAAAATCAAGAGAGTTATTGTTTCTACCTATCAATCCATTACAGGAACCGGTGTAAAAGCAGTACAACAACTTGAAAACGAATACGCAGGAGTACAAGGCGAAATGGCCTACAAATACCAAATTCACCGCAATGCGATTCCACAATGCGACAGTTTTGAAGAAAACGGTTACACCAAAGAAGAAATGAAATTGGTACGCGAAACCCAAAAGATTATCGGCGACAAAACCATTGCTGTTACAGCAACAGCTATACGAATTCCGGTAGTTGGCGGTCACAGTGAGGCTGTAAATGTGGAGTTTGAGCGCGATTTCAATGTAAGTGAAGTACGCGATATGCTCCATCATACACCTGGCGTGGTGGTACAAGACAATACCGATACTTTTACCTACCCGATGCCTTTGTTTGCTCAAGGTAAAGACGATGTTTTTGTGGGTCGAATTCGTCGCGACGAGAGCCAGCCCAACTCCTTAAACATGTGGATTGTTTCGGACAATTTGCGAAAAGGAGCCGCAACCAATACCATCCAAATTGCAGAGTATCTGGTAGCGAACGGATTAGTGTGATCAAATCACAATTTTGATAATCGTTTGTATTGACCTAAAAAAATTGTTAATACAAACGATTTTTTAGTCAATGATAGTTACATTTGCCTCGATGAGAAAAAACTACTTACTTCGAAGTTTTAGTTTGGGATTGATTGTTTTGGCAGCTATGCTCATTCAATCAGCGCACTCTTTTCACCATCTTTTGGAAGATTTTTCGAGAGAGAAATGCTATCACCATTACGTTAAAAATCAAAAGCAAATTACACACAGTCATGAGTTAGAGCATTGCTTTGTGTGTGAGTTTGTTTTTTTTAATGGAACCGAGCAGACTTCTTTCACTCTGCAATGGCTTTCCATTGAAAAGCAGACTAAAAAACCTATTTTATTTCAAACCGACACACCTTCATTCTTCAAAGGTGCTTTGTTTGCTCTTCGAGGGCCACCTACTGTTTAAAATACAAGCAAAACTTTCAAAAGCCTTTTTCTCTGGGGCTTGGAGTTATTTATTTTAAACTAAAGAAATGCAAAAAAATGTTTTCATTCTCTTTTTGCTGTGTTTTGGTACAATTTGGTCTCAAAATACCATCAGCGGAAGAATAACGAATGAAGAAAATCAATCTCTTTTTGGGGCTCATGTGCACGTAGGAAAAAAAACTACTAGCACAGATGGCAATGGAAACTATTGGGTACAAAATGTGCCGAATGGTAAGGCCAAACTATTTGTTTCTTATATCGGTTACCAGTCAATTGATACGTTGATTGTAATTCAGTCGACTACCGTATTGAATTTTACCCTAAAAAAGAAAACCGAATTGTTGAGTGAGGTAAAAGTCAAACGCAAAGACAATACTTTCAATCAATCGGTATTGGAACAAAAAGTAAAAACCGAGGTAATTGAAAGGAGCAGTAATTTGACATTGGGCGATGCGTTGAGAAGTGTAACAGGCGTTTCTATCCTAAAAACAGGTAGTACCATTGTAAAACCAGTAATCAATGGATTGCACAGTTCAAGAGTTCCAATCATCAGCAACAATGTTCGGTTGGAAGACCAACAATGGGGAACCGAACACGCTCCTAATTTAGATATCAATTCGGCGGGCAAAATTACAGTGATCAAGGGCGCATCTGGATTGCAATTTGGTGGAGACGCAATTGGGGGTTTAGTTATTATTGAACCGGTTTCGGTAAAAACAGATACCTTATTCGGTAAAACCCATTTTACGTTAGCTTCCAACGGAAGAGGCGGAACGGTTTCTACAAGTATTCACAAAGGAAATTTTTGTGACTGGACTTGGAATGTACAAGGTAGCTTTAAGTACCTGGGAGACAGAGAAACTCCTCATTACCTGCTTTCCAATACGGGCAACCGCGAGGGTAATTTTTCTGGTGATGTGAAGTACATTGGTAAGAAGTATGAAGTGGCTGCATTTTACAGTTATTTTAATACTACTATCGGAATATTGAGCGCCTCACACATTGGCAATGTCACCGATTTGTACAATTCAATCCAAAACCAAGTGCCTTATGTGGTGAATGATTTCACTTATTCGATTCAAAATCCAAAACAGGAAGTGCAGCACCATTTAGGAAAGTTGAATTACAATTACTTCTTTGATCAAACAGCCACACTTCATTTGCAGTACGCTTTTCAATACAACAGAAGGTACGAGTTTGATGTGCGATTGGGCGATAGAGCCAACCGAGCCGCTCTGGATTTGCTGTTAAAAACCCATTCTTTTAATACTGATTTTAAGAAAGAGTTAGAGCATTTTGGTTTTAAATCGGGTGTTTCTGTAGTGTTTCAAAACAATTCTGCTAATTTGTCTACAGGAGTTAATCCGCTGATTCCCAATTACAATAAGTACGATGCTGGCATTTACTCTGTGGTAACCTCAAATCTTTCAGAGACCTTTTCTGTGGAAGGCGGATTGCGTTATGATTATTCTACAATTGAAGCAACCAATAATTATTTGAAATCTCGCTGGTCAGAACGAGGTTACAGCCCCACATTTGATGGTTTTATAGTAGGAGAATTCCAGAATTCTTGGTTAACAAAACCCAATTTTGTTTTTCATAATCTCTCAGCTAGTTTAGGATTCCATAAAAGTTTTGAACACCAATGGGATGTTTTTTTCAATGCCAGTCATGCAGTTAGAAATCCAAATCCATCAGAGCTTTTTAGTGACGGGTTGCACCATTCTACTGGTATGATTGAGTTGGGCGATTTGAATTTGCAAAAAGAAAGATCAACCAAATTGGCCTTGACATTACAAAAAAAATGGTCCGATTTTACTTTGAATATCAATCCCTTTTGGAATGCAGTAGACAACTTTATGTTTTTGAAACCAATCGGATTTGAAACCACCATTCGGGGTGCTTTTCCAGTATGGGAATACCAGCAAACACAAGCCCTTTTAGCCGGAATTGATATGGAGACCGATTGGGACATTAGCGCTAACCTAAAGCATCTTTTTGCGTTGGCTTATGTAAAGGGGAAAAACCGCACAGACGACGAGTATTTGATTGATATGCCACCACTTACAATAAACAACGCTTTGCGTTTTTCTAAAAAAGAGTGGCATCATTTGAATTTGGAGTTAAAAAGCGAATGGGTATTTCGTCAGCAACACTATCCGAATTATAATTTTGTTACACAACTACCCGTAAACAATCAACCCACTTCCTTTTTGGTTGATATTAGTTCGCCCCCAAATGAATACCATTTGTTGCATTTTTACAGCGATATTCGGTTCAAATTTGCCAAGCAACTCTGGACCACCATTGCTTTTTATGTTCAAAATGTTTTGGACACAACCTACAGAGATTACCTAAATCGGCAACGTTTTTTTGTTGATGAAATGGGTAGAAATTTCCAATTACAATTAAAAATTAATTATTAAAACTTATAAAAATGAAAAATTTAAAACGTTTAGCAGTAGTATTTGTCTTTGCATCCACATTTGTTTCATGTGATAAAGATGATGATGAAATAGTATTACCTATCAATGAAGAAGAAGTGATTACCACTGTAAAGCTCACCTTAACAGGTGGCGGACAAGTTATTACTTTGACCTCTAAAGATTTTGACGGTGATGGCCCTGATGCGCCAGTAGTTACCGTTTCCAGTAATTTGTCGGCTAATACTACCTACACAGGGCAGGCTGAATTCTTGAATGAATTGCTTACTCCAGCAGGAAATATTACCGAAGAGATTGAAGAAGAGGGTGTAGACCATCAAATTTTTTATCAAGCCTTGGCCGCTTTGGGCACCTTTAGTTACGGCGATCTCGATGCTAACGGTAAGCCCATTGGCCTAAGTTTTACCTATACAACAAGTAATACAGCTTCGGGCAATTTGATAGTAACTTTACGTCATTTACCCAATAAATCAGCGGCTGGAGTTGCTTCTGGGGATATTACCAATGCAGGAGGTTCAACCGATGCGGAAGTTGTATTTCCTATAGTGGTTAACTAATCAAACAAATTCTTCCTTAACCCAACAGGAGGAATTTTTGTTTTTAGTATTCTCCTGTTTTTATATATTTGTTTAAAACCTTTACAGATGAAAAAATCAATAAACTTTGGACTAATTCTTTTTTCAATAATGGCCACAGCACAATCGGGTTCTTTGCAACAGACAAGTATCGATTATCCTTCTACTCAAAAAGGAACACAAGTAGACGATTATTTTGGTACAAAAGTAAATGATCCGTACCGATGGTTAGAAGACGATCGTTCGGAAGAGACCGCCAATTGGGTCAAGAAGCAAAACGAGACCACCTACAATTATCTTGAAAAAATTCCGTACCGAAACGCAATCAAAGAGCGTTTGGAAAAGTTGTGGAACTACGAAAAGATAAGTGCTCCCTTTGTAGAAGGTGATTTTACCTATTTTTATAAAAATGATGGGTTGCAAAATCAATCGGTTTTGTGGCGAAAAAACAAATTGGGAAAGGAAGAGGTTTTTCTTGATCCAAATACGTTTTCTAAAGATGGAAGTACATCGCTGGGCGGTGTCGATTTCTCGAAAGATGGTTCGCTAGTGGCCTATTCTATATCAGAAGGCGGGAGCGATTGGCGCAAGGTAATTGTGATGGATGCCATTACGAAGAAAATCATAGGAGATACAATTGTTGATGTTAAGTTTAGCGGGATTTCATGGTACAAAAACGAAGGATTCTATTATTCAAGTTATGATAAACCAAAAGGGAGTGAGCTTTCGGCTAAAACCGATCAACACAAATTGTATTACCACAAACTCGGCACTGCTCAAAAAGAAGATAAAGTAGTTTTTGGATTGAATGAAAAACGACGTTATGTAGGTGGTGGCGTTACGGAAGATGAAAAATATTTGATTATATCCGCAGCCAATTCTACTACTGGTAATGAGTTGTATTATAAGGACTTATCCAATCCAAACAGTCCAATTGTCAATTTGATTGCTAATTTTGATAACAACCACACTATCATCGACAATATAGGTTCTACTTTTATTATGGAAACCAATTACAAGGCACCCAACAACCGGGTGGTTTCCTTTGACCTAACGAACAAAGATCCCCAAAATTGGAAAGATTTTATTGCTGAAACCGAAAACGTTCTCAATGCCTCAACAGGCGGAGGTTATGTTTTTGCCAATTACATGAAAGACGCTATTTCCTATGTAATCCAATACGATATGACGGGTAAAATAGTGCGAGAAATTCGTTTGCCAGGTGTAGGAACAGCGGGTGGTTTTGGAGGTAAAAAGAAAGAAGAAGTGCTCTATTACTCTTTTACAAATTATATTACACCAGGAGCTACTTACTCGTTCAATGCTAAAACAGGAACTTCTTCGTTGTACAGAAAACCTGATGTTGATTTTAATTCAGAAAATTACGAATCGAAGCAAGTTTTTTACACTTCTAAAGACGGAACAAAAATTCCGATGATAATTACCCATAAAAAAGGATTGAAGTTAGATGGTAAAAATCCGACCATATTATACGGTTATGGTGGTTTTAATATAAGTCTAACGCCAGCTTTTAGTGTTACTAATGCCGTTTGGTTAGAAAATAACGGAATTTATGCTGTGGCCAATTTGCGCGGAGGTGGTGAATACGGAAAAAAATGGCACGATGCAGGAACGAAAATGAATAAGCAAAATGTATTCGATGATTTCATTGCCGCTGCCGAATATTTGATCAAAGAAAAATATACTTCTAGTTCGTTTTTGGCTGTTAGAGGTGGTTCAAATGGCGGACTTTTGGTGGGAGCTGTAATGACCCAGCGACCCGATTTGATGAAAGTAGCTTTACCGGCTGTTGGCGTGCTCGATATGTTGCGCTACCACAAATTTACGGCAGGTGCCGGTTGGGCTTACGATTACGG
The DNA here is from genome assembly GCA_964485385.1 of uncultured Flavobacterium sp. Taxonomy (GTDB): domain Bacteria; phylum Bacteroidota; class Bacteroidia; order Flavobacteriales; family Flavobacteriaceae; genus Flavobacterium. Next base: position 1,867 of record CAZAJH010000069.1, on the reverse strand, counting down.
GACAGCAGAAGATTCGATAGAAATGTTCAATTACCTAAAAAAGTACTCTCCTGTGCACAATGTTAAGTCAGGGATTCAATATCCGGCTACGTTAGTCACTACGGGTGATCATGATGATAGGGTGGTGCCAGCGCACAGTTTTAAGTTTGCAGCCGAATTGCAAGACAAGCAAATGGGTACCAATCCAACATTGATACGCATAGATGTTAATGCGGGTCATGGAGCTGGAAAATCGCTCTCTTCTACCATTCAAGAAACGGCCGATATTCAAGCTTTTACACTCTACAATATGGGAATTACAAGTTTGAAGAAATAAAAAAAAGCGGCTTTTAAAGCCGCTTTTTTATTAAAATCGATTGTCGCCATCGAGTAGTCTTCCAATGCCACCCAACAAGCTTCCTTCTTCTCGTCCGCTACCGCCTGCTTTTGGCGCAGAGGCAATTATTCGGTCTGCCAATCGGCTAAAAGGCAACGATTGTATGTAGACTGTTCCTGGGCCGCGAAGCGTAGCATAAAACATTCCTTCTCCACCGAAAATGGTATTTTTAATCCCGCCGATAAATTCGATGTCGTAATCTACATCTTTGCTAAACCCAACAATACATCCCGTATCCACTTTTAAAACTTCACCTGCAGCAAGTTCTTTTTTTGCCAATGTACCACCCGAATGAACAAATGCCATTCCGTCGCCTTCGATTTTTTGCATAATAAAACCCTCTCCTCCGAACAAACCGCGTCCTAATTTTCTCGAAAATTCGATACCAACGGAAACACCTTTTGCGGCACACAAAAATGAATCTTTTTGGCAGATGAATTTGCCGTTGTATTGCATCAAATCAATGGCGACAATTTTACCTGGGTAAGGAGCAGCAAATGCTACCTTACTTTTATTGTTGTTTTGGTTTAAGTAAGCAGTCATGAATAAGCTTTCGCCTGTCAATACTCGCTTTCCCGCGGACAACAGTTTGTCAAATAAACCGCCTTGTTGTTGCGATCCGTCGCCAAAAATAGTTTGCATTTGGATGCCATTATCCATCATCATAAAACTACCTGATTCTGCAACTACAATTTCTTGTGGGTCGAGTTCTATTTCTACATATTGCATTTCTTCACCATAAATATGGTAGTCGATTTCGTGTGCTTTCATTTTTTTTATTTTATTTTTTTATAGTTAGTAGTTATTCACAATATAATGTTACACGAGTTGTTGATTAGATTTTTTTGGGCAATTAATTGTTTATAAAAAACACGAATTAGTTGTATAATGTATAAAAATTTAATAGTATTTTTACCAATGAACTAATCAATAAACCAATATAGTTATGAATTCACAATTTACCAAGATTATCAGAATTGTACTTGGCCTGCTTTTACTAGTGTTTGGAGCCAATAAGTTTTTGCATTTTATCCCAATGGAATCGCCCACAGGTTCTGCAGGAGATTTTTTAAATTCTTTGGGTGCAACAGGTTATATTTTTCCTGTGGTTGGAGTTCTTGAAGTTGGAATTGGATTGTTGTTGTTATTAAAAAAATGGGTAGCATTTGCCTTGATTTTGCTAGCTCCCATTTCGATTAATATTTTGTTGTTTCATTTGTTTTTAGATATTCCAGGATTAGCGATGTCGCTTGCTGTGGCTATTTGTAATGGAATCCTAATTTATAAACTTTGGCCGCAATACCGTCCCTTGTTTAACTAAAAGTAAAAGCTCCGTTGGAGCTTTTTTAATATTCTACAGGTCCGATTTGGCGCATCACTCGAGTGATTTTGCCTTTTCGTTTGTTGATGTAAGCGCTCGAATTGGAGGCTTTGAATTTTCTGGGATTCGGCAGAATAGCTGCGATTCCAGCGGCTTCTCTGGGTGATAGG
>CAZAJH010000068.1:0-8594 GCA_964485385.1 uncultured Flavobacterium sp. | reverse complement strand
AGACCAATTTCCAAATGAAAATCTCTGTTATTCTGGCGGAGTAGCATTAAATGCAGTTGCTAATGCCAAACTCCAAGATTTGAAAGGTATCAAAAATATACATATTGAGCCTGCAGCTGCCGACAACGGTTTGGCTTTGGGTTGTGCTTTTTATGGTTGGTTGGAGTATTTGAAAATGCCAAAAATGCCTCACGACGGGAGCACGTGTTTCGGGAAAAATTATTCAGAAGAAGAAGTAAATGAAGCGCTAATTCCGTCAATTGAATATTCAAAAATTAAATTCCAAAACGAAAACGAGTTGGTAAACTATTGCGCCAAAAAACTCAATGAAGGCAAAACGATAGCTTGGTTTCAATCGGGTTGTGAGTTTGGGCCACGCGCGCTAGGAAGAAGAAGTATTCTCGCACATCCCGGCATTGTAGGAATGAAAGACCACATCAATCGAAATATCAAATTCCGAGAAGATTTTCGCCCTTTTGCTCCAGCGGTTTTACAAGAAAAAGTAAGTGATTATTTTGAAGTAGGGCGCAATAGTCCGTACATGATTTTGGTGGATAAAACGAAAAAAGAATTTCTCAATCAATTGCAAAATGTAACCCATCAAGACGGTTCGGCACGCGTTCAAACCATAGAAAAATCATGGAATCAGAAGTTTTACAAATTAGTAGAAGCATTTGAAAAAGTTTCGGGTATTGCCGTAGTGCTTAATACGAGTCTCAATCGAAAAGGAATGCCAATAGTAGAAACTCCAGCGCAAGCATTACAATTATTCGAACAAACGGCTTTGGATGTTTTGGTAATTGAAGATACGGTTTTGGAAAAGCCATCGTAATTCGCAAATTGTTTTACCTTTGCAGCATGATCGAGAAAAAAGACATTCGGAGTTTATCCAAACAACAATTGCGCGATTTTTTTGTAGCCAATGGCGATAAAGCATTTCGCGGTAATCAAGTCTACGAATGGTTGTGGAGCAAAGGTTCACATGGTTTTGGTGATATGACCAACGTTTCCAAAGAAACGCGCGCCATGCTCGAAGCCAATTTTGTCATCAATCACATCAAGGTCGATCAAATGCAACGCAGCGAAGACGGAACGGTGAAAAACGCCGTTCGTTTACATGATGGTTTGGTGGTGGAAAGTGTTTTGATTCCGACCGAAACTCGAACTACAGCTTGTGTATCGTCTCAAGTGGGTTGCAGCTTAGATTGTAATTTTTGTGCCACAGCACGTCTCAAACGGATGCGAAATTTAGAACCAGGCGAAATTTACGATCAGGTAGTAGCTATTGATAAAGAAAGTCGTTTGTATTACAATCGTCCGCTTTCGAATATTGTTTTTATGGGAATGGGCGAACCGTTGATGAACTACAACAACGTCATCAAAGCCATCGATTTGATTACTTCAGACGAAGGTTTGGGAATGTCGCCCAAGCGAATTACGGTTTCAACATCAGGAATTCCCAAAATGATTAAGAAAATGGCCGACGATGAAGTCAAGTTCAAATTGGCCGTTTCTTTGCATTCCGCCATCGATGAGGTTCGTGCCCAAATTATGCCTTTTTCGACCAATTTCCCGCTAAAAGATTTGCGTGAGTCACTCGAATATTGGTACCGAAAAACCAAGAGTAAAGTCACATACGAGTACGTAGTTTGGAAAGGCATCAACGATACCAAAGAAGCGGTAGATGCGCTCGTGAAATTCTGTAAATTCGTGCCTTGTAAAGTCAATTTAATCGAATACAATCCAATAGATGATGGCGAGTTTCAACAGGCTTCAGACACAGCCATTGATTTGTACATTAAAGAGTTATCTAAAAATGATATTGTAGCCAAAGTGCGCCGCAGCCGCGGAAAAGATATTGATGCAGCTTGTGGTCAATTGGCTAACAAACAATAAAAAAACTCCCAATTGCGGGAGTTTCTTCTTTTATATTTAACAGCGATAAATAGTGTTCTTAGTTACCAATTATGATATTAAAAGCATTTCCGTTTACAGTATACACAGCCAAGTTATCGCAGGTACCATCTCCGTAATCCAAAGTAGCCGAATTTCCGTTGCGTTCAAATGTAATTATACCGGAAACCAAAAGCGGTTTTTGGGGTGTAATGCAACTCATTTTAACATTCAAAGGTGTTGTAATGGTACTAATCAAATTGCTGTCGTTCGGATAAGTTGTAGTCCAGCTTCCTGTTACTTTATACACATTGTCTAAAATCGTAGCAGGCGTGTTATAACCACTGATTATTTCTCTCACACGTTGTCCTACTCTGGTGTACACATTTCCATTGGGAAAAGTGGCAGTTAATTCCATATTCATGGTAACAATAGGATGACTGGGCGAGTTGGGGGTTTCAACACTCATTACACGAGTAAACGTTTTGTTTCCATCAAATTTGATAGCATTGTGGTAAAAATTATCAAAAGTATACGTAATTGTGTGCGAAGTAGCGCCTGGCTGGTAAACAAAAGTAATGATGATTTTACCTTTTAAAACGTTTCCATTGCCTAATGTACAGCCAACAGTTCCAAAATCAATGGTTTTGGTTACAGTGGTTCCGGGCTCAATTGGAGTACCAAAAGCAGGAACTCTCGAAATGGTTGCACAAGAACTCAAAACTGAATACGACGGATCTTCTGCTCTTCCGGTCACCGAGTTGGCATATGTGCTAGCTTCTTGTTCTTCTACAACATCTGAAATATCGTCGTTGGCTAAATCCAATCTGGCATTGATTGCAGCTTCATCTTGTGTGATAAGCTTCTCATTGTCGTCTTTGTTACAGCTGAAAAGTGTTACAGCTAATCCCAATCCTAAGATCAATTTGGTTGCATTTCTCATAATAGATTTCATTTGGTTATTCATTTTATTACTAATCGCAATTATTTGGTTTTTATTGTAATAAGACTTTAACAATTGTAAAAGGTTTAATCCAAACATAAAATTTTTTCAACTTAGTACAATATTGTATCTTTGAGGCGAATGAATATTACCGCACAAATAAAGCAACCGATTACCAAAGAAATGGAGCTTTTCGAGAAAAAGTTCTTCGAATCGATGTCTTCTAAAGTGGCACTTCTCAATCGCATCACGTACTACATTGTGAATCGCAAAGGCAAACAAATGCGGCCGATGTTTGTTTTTCTTACAGCCAAAATGCTTGCCAATGGTACAGTTAATGAGCGCACCTACCGCGGGGCCTCTGTTATTGAATTGATTCATACCGCAACACTAGTTCACGACGATGTGGTAGATGATAGCAATCGAAGACGAGGTTTTTTTTCTATTAATGCTTTATGGAAAAATAAAATTGCTGTTTTGGTGGGCGATTATCTATTGTCTAAAGGATTATTGCTGTCTATAGATCATGGCGATTTCGATTTGCTGCGAATTATATCGGTTGCAGTACGCGAAATGAGTGAGGGCGAATTGTTGCAAATTGAAAAAGCACGTCGATTAGATATTGACGAACAGGTTTATTACGAAATTATTCGTCAGAAAACAGCAACTCTGATTGCTGCTTGTTGTGCTTTAGGTGCCCAATCGGTTTCGGATGATGCAGCACTAGTAGAGCGCATGCGCAAGTTTGGTGAACTTATTGGTATGGCATTTCAAATCAAAGATGACTTGTTTGATTACACCGACGACGCCATCGGGAAACCGACCGGAATTGACATCAAAGAGCAAAAAATGACCTTGCCTCTGATTTACGCGTTGAATAATTGTTCGAGTAAAGAGAAAAGTTGGTGTATCAATTCGATCAAAAACCACAACAAAGACAAAAAACGTGTCAAAGAAGTCATTCAATTTGTAAAAGACAAAAACGGTTTGGCTTATGCGGAACAAAAAATGGTTCAATTCCAGCAAGAAGCACTTCAATTACTACACCATTTCCCAACTTCAGAATACAAAGACAGCCTTACCTTGATGGTGAATTACGTTATTGAACGAAAAAAATAAATTATTTTTTATTCTGTCAGCTATTGATTTTGCTGATTTTTTTCGTTTTCAAATTTTTAAATTGAAAAATTTTCAAATGCTCATGCAACTATTTTCAATTGCGATTCGTCTATGCTAATAGAACACTAAAATTAAAATCAATCACAATATCAAAAATCAATAGCATTACACTAATTTGAAATTTGACATTGCCATTGAAATTGAAATTTAAAATGAAGGTCATTAACTTACACCAAGAAGAGAGAGAATTAATCGAGTTGGCAGTCGAAAACAATCGACATGCTCAACAAAAGATTTATTCGAAATACGCTCCCAAAATGTTAAGTGTTTGCCGTCAGTATATAAAAGATGTGCATCAAGCCGAAGATATTATGATAACTTCTTTTATGAAAGTCTTTACCAATTTGAAAAATTTTGAACACAAAGGCAGTTTTGAAGGTTGGATTCGGCGGATCATGATCAACGAGTGTATTTCGTTTATCAGAGTACAAAAAAAGGTAAAATTCATTGAAGATGAAGCAATCCCAGATGAAACCTACAATAATATAGAAAGTCAATTGTCTGTTGATGACATCCAATCCCTAATTGATAGTTTGCCCGATGGATACAAAATGGTGTTCAATTTGTATGTAATCGAAGGTTTTAAACACCACGAAATAGGCACCATGCTTGGAATCAATGAAGGAACATCTAAGTCACAACTTTCTCACGCTCGCAAAATGTTGCAAGAACAGATTAACAAATTAAAAAATTACAGCAATGGAACGGAATAATCTAGAAAATCAAATCAGAGAGAAAATGCACTCTCGCGAAATTAAGCCGAGTAATATGGCTTGGGATCGCCTTGATGCCATGCTGTCTGTAGCCGAACAAAAAAAAACAAAGCGTTCTTTTGGCTGGTTGTATATTGCTGCAAGCGTTTTGGTATTGCTCAGTGCTGGTATGTTTTTCTTTACTCAAGAAAGTACCGAAATCACGCCTAACACTGCAATTGTAAACCAAAATACAACAAAAGATTCAACCCGTAAAGCAGCACCTCAAATCGAAGAAAATTGGGCTCCAATCGAGAAAAAACAACCCATAGTACAGTCGGATGAAAATGCCTTACAGCCAACAGCCGAGTCCCAAGTAGCAAGCAACCAACAACCGAAATCATCAACCCAAAATAGAGTTTCAATCATCAAAAACAATCCATCCAATGCCAATCAATCAAACAGATCATCTAATCCGTCTATTGTAAGCCAAAACGAAGTAGTATTCGCCCAAAAACAAACCCCAAGCAACAGCAAAAATGAATCGCTTGTAATTGAAAAACCAACTACGATCGAACGTAATGAGGTTCTGGCTCAAAACGAGACCCCAGTAACATCCCAATCAAAAGTAACTGTCAGCGCAAACAGTTTGCTTTCTCAAGTAGACAACGAGTTGGATTTGACTTTCCGAGAGAAAGTACTCAGAGGTGTTTCCAAAAATTACAAAGAGGTCAAAGTTGCTGTAGCAAACCGAAATGACTTGAAATAAAATACTAACAAAAAAAAATCAAAATCATGAGAAATCTAGCCCTTTATTTAGCTTTTGCACTGTGTATGTTGGTCGCGAAAGTAACAGCCCAAGAAACTTTTGTTGATAGAGCGAAAGCGATTGCTGATAAAATCGAAAAAGTAACCAAAGAAGAAAAAGAAGCCTTGAAAATCGAGGTAGAAGAGGTGAACAAACAATTAGAAAATGGTTCCATAACCAAAGACCAAGCCGATAAAAAGAAAAAAGAATTAGCCGAAGCCAGAGCGGTAATTATTGAAAACAAAGTTAATGCCGCTAAAGAAGAATTAAACGATTTGGTTCAAGAAAAAGTTGACGGTAAAATAAAAGAATCCGACAGCAATACCTTCAGTTTTACTTTAAACAATAAAAAAGACAAGGAAGATAAAGGCGAGTCACGCCACACCACTCAAGCTGTCTTTGCAGTGGGTTGGAACAACGTAGTGACTGATGGTGCCGTGGCAAATTCAGATTTTTCGTATTGGCGTTCCACCTTCTTTGAGTGGGGATTAACATGGAATTACCGCTTAACCAAAGAGAGTAATTTACTTCACTTTAAATACGGCTTTTCGTGGATGTATAACCACCTTCACGCCACCGATAATCGCTATTTTGTAGACAATGGTGACCAAACTGTATTGGCCACTTTCCCTACCCATTTACGAAGAAAAGACACGTATTTCAAAAATGTGTATGTAACGGTTCCGCTTCACTTGGAATTTGATTTCTCTAAAAATAAAACCGATAAAGACGGCAACAAAATTTTCAGAAGTCACAAAGGTTTCCGAATGGGATTAGGTGGATTTGTGGGCTACAACACCAATTCAAAACAATTTTTATCGTATGAAGTAGATGGTTACCGCATTAGAGAAAGACAAAAAGGTGGCTGGAATGTAAACGATTGGACTTACGGTGTGAGTGCTTATGTGGGGTACAGACAAACCAGCTTGTATCTCAAATACGATATCAATCCCATATTTGAAAACAACACGGTTGATCAAAATAATGTTTCGTTAGGTGTTCGATTCGATTGGAATTAACGTAAGAACACTCCAATACAATCAAATTTTGTTTAGGTTAGTTTTATACTTTGAAAGGCGTTTCAGTTTGGAAGCGCCTTTTTTTATTTTAAATTTTAAATTTTAAATTTTGAATGTGTAATTTTACCCACATTCATTCTTTAGTTTTCTAAAAATCTAAAAATCTAAACTTGATATCCAGAGAGACCATAGATAAAGTTTTTGAAACCGCCCGCGTAGAGGAAGTCATCGGTGATTTCGTTCAACTCAAGCGCGCTGGTAGTAATTTCAAAGGATTAAGTCCGTTTTCAGACGAACGAACGCCCTCTTTTATGGTATCGCCTGTCAAACAGATTTGGAAAGATTTTAGTACGGGAAAAGGCGGGAGTGCGGTTACTTTCCTCATGGAACATTCGCAATTTACCTATCCAGAAGCCATTCGGTATTTGGCCAAAAAATACAATATCGAGATTGAGGAAACCGAACAATCCGACGAAGAAAAAGCCGAAGCCAACGAAAAAGAAAGCATGTATTTGGTCACCGAATTCGCAGCCAACTATTTTCATGATGTATTGCTGAATCAAGAAGAAGGAAAAGCCATTGGTTTTACCTATTTTAAGGAACGCGGATTTACCAACGAAACCATCAAAAAATTCCATTTGGGTTATTCGCCCAATCAATGGGATGCGTTGACCAAAGAAGCACTCGGAAAAGGCTACAAGCTCGAATACCTCGAAAAAACAGGCTTGACCATAGTAGGCGAAGACAAACAGTTTGATCGTTTTAAAGGTCGTGTAATGTTTCCCATTCAAAGCATGAGCGGTCGCGTTTTGGGTTTTGGAGGTCGCATTTTAACGCAAGACAAAAAAGCAGCCAAATACCTCAATTCACCCGAAAGTGACTTGTACCACAAAAGTAAGGTGCTCTACGGAATTTTTCACGCCAAACAAGCTATTGCCAAACAAAATAATTGTTATCTGGTAGAAGGTTACACCGATGTGATTCAGTTGCATCAATCTGGAATTGAAAATGTGGTAGCCTCATCTGGAACCGCTTTGACGCCCGATCAAATTCGTCTTATCAATCGATTAACACGCAACATTACGGTGTTGTTCGATGGCGATGCAGCCGGACTTAGAGCATCATTGCGCGGGATTGATTTGATTCTTGAAGAAGGGATGAACGTAAAAGTGTGTTCGTTTCCCGATGGCGAAGATCCCGATAGTTTTGCCCGAAAAACCCCATTCGAAGATTTGGTGCTTTACCTCGAAAACAATGCCATGGACTTCATTCAGTTCAAAGCATCATTATTGATGAAAGAAGCCAAGAACGACCCCATTCAGAAAGCCGAGCTCATTCGCGATATGGTGGCCAGCATTGCCAAAATTCCCGATCGCATCAAACGTGAAATTTATATTCAAGAAACCTCGCGTATCATGGATATTTCCGAAGAGGTGTTGTTCAATACCTTGGCACAAATCGCTAAAAAAGATATTCAAGAATTAGGCAAAAAACAAAAGGAAGAACAAAAAGCCTTCGAAGTACATAAAAACGAACAGGTTGCTGTAACTACTACTGTTGATATTCAATACGAACTTGAACAAAAGATCATCGAAATTTTGTTGCTCTACGGAGATAAAGAGGAAGAGTTTGAAGACGTACTTCTCAAAGCCGATGAGCACGGCGAAATGGTTGAGGTAAAAGAATACCATACATACAAGGTTTACCAGCGCATTTACTTGAGCTTACAAGAAGACGAAATCGAATTGGCTAATCCCGTTTTTAAAGCAATTTACTCCGACCTTATTCAATTTTACAATCAAAACGAAACTTTTGAAATGGAGCGCTACCTCCAACAATTACCTCCAGAAATTGCCAACGAAGTAACTTCAATTTTGATGAACGACGAACGCGAAGTACTTCACAATTGGGAAACCAAACACATCTACGTAAAGGGAAAAGAACAAACTATTAGCCAATATGTCTCCGAAACCATTCTTACACTGCGTTGGTTTTTGGTCAACAAAATTATTGAGGAACTCAAAGGCTCAATTGCCACAGAACCCGAAACAGACAACGCC
>CAZAJH010000067.1:6716-8640 GCA_964485385.1 uncultured Flavobacterium sp. | reverse complement strand
GATTACCAAATTTACCAAAGATTTTGTCAATGCGGAACAACTCAAAAAACAAAAAGAACAAGGTGTATCGCGTAAATTGGTTGGTTTTGAATTGACCGAGCGCGGCATTCCACGTCACGACTATGAAATTATCGATGCGGAAGGAAATGCCATCGGTATTGTAACTTCTGGAACTATGGCACCATCTTTGGGTAAAGGAATTGGTATGGGTTATGTAAAATCTGAATTTGCAGCTGTTGATAGTGAGATTTTCATTCAAATTAGAAACAATAAAGTGGCTGCCAAAGTGGTTAAAATGCCTTTTTATAAAAAATAATACTTGTGAAATTGTTGCGTTTCTGCATCTTACTTTTGTCTTGGGCTGCTTTTTCACAAAGTGACAAAAATCCGTGTGAAACATTAGATAAGATTCAGAAACTGATCAAATACCAACACTACAAATCCAAACCTGTAGACGACAGCTTATCGGTTTATGTGTACCAAGCCTTTATCGATAAGCTCGATGAAGATTCGCGATTATTTACCGAGCCTGAGATACAAGTTCTGAAACAACACAAGTATAAAATTGATGATTATGTGTTGGAAAAAAACTGTTCTTTTTTAGACGACTTTTATATCGCCTATACCAAAGCCGTTGACCGCTACGATCAAATCATTAGTCGTATTGCTGTGGAACCCTACCAATACACTCGAAAAGATACTATTTATTTTTCTAGAAAAAGCTTTCCTTTTGCTAAGGATGAGGATGAATTAGTAAAACTGTACCAAAAAAGTATATTGTTTAATGTGCTCAAAGACATTGCAGAAGTGAGCCAAAACAAAGATTCACTACAGCAAAACTTCGACAAAATTGCCCCAATTTCTAAAGCTAAAATCTTAGAAACCTATCGTTGCAAAACCGACGCTTATCGTTTGGCTAAAGCCGAATTTTACTCGGTTTTCTACAATTCGTTTTGTAGTTATTTTGATCCACACACCAACTACTTCTCGCAAACCGATCGCTCGAGTTTTTTGTCGGGTGTTAGTGCCGATAATTTGACTTTCGGTTTTTATGTATCACTCAACGAGAAAAACGAAATTGTAATTGAAAGTGTTATTCCAGGAAGTTCAGCCTACAGTACCAACAAAATAAGTACAGGAGACATTATTACAAAGGTAAATTACGATGGAAAAGAGTACGTTGTAGCGTGTTCGTCACTCAAAAAAATTGAAGAGATATTCCTCTCTAGCAAATGCAAAAAGGCCGATTTTACTATTCGAAAAAAAACAGGTGAAATTGTTTCGGTGAAGTTGGTCAAAAAAGTGATGAAAGACTACCAAAACAATGTGTACAGCTATGTATTGAATGATAACGATAAAAAAATTGGCTATATCAAAATTCCGAGTTTTTATTCGACTTTTGAAGACGGTACCACCAATGTAAGCGATGATGTAATCAAAGAGTTGTACAAATTAAAGGAAGACCAAATTGACGGATTAATTATCGACTTAGAAGATAATGGTGGTGGATCTATGGACGAAGCTGTTCGACTCACTAGTCTATTTATTGATATTGGACCTATTGCTGTGGTTCACAATAATTTTGGTAAAAAAGAAATTGTAAAAGATTACAACCGAGGTACTGCTTTTTCTGGTCCGTTGGTTGTGTTGATCAACGGGAACTCGGCCTCGGCCAGCGAATTTTTCACCAATGCGATACAAGATTTCAATCGCATGGAAAAGCTACCATGCAACGCATTTATCCGATTGGAGATGATAAAAATCCAACCGAGTTCTTAAAAATTACTATTGAAAAATTTTACCGAATTACGGGGCAAACCAACCAAAAAATTGGTATCAAACCTCATGTAGAAATTCCCATGCTTTTTGATCGTCAAATGCCTCGCGAAAAAGATAATGACAATGCGATGGAAAACGATAGTAT
>CAZAJH010000067.1:0-6706 GCA_964485385.1 uncultured Flavobacterium sp. | reverse complement strand
TATCGATGTTAAAATCAAGTTCCAAGCCGAAAACAATGACTACGTAAAAGCAATTGAAAATAGTATGAATCGGATCAAAGAGAATAGTGCTGTAAAAGCCATAGTTTCTCTGAATGAAAAAATCAATCAACTTTACGATAACGACTTTGCTCCTATTGCGCTTCAGTTTCCAAATGTCTTTGAACAAGTCAATAAAGTGAATGTATTATGGAAGGAAATTGCAGAACAAACGAAAAAAGAATACCCAATTGATGTTCGCAATAGCACGATGAATGAAGAATACCAGCAATTTGACGAGTATTTAAAAAGCACTGCTGTTGAACGAATTAAAGCCATTAAGCAAAATATTCACATTGTTGAGGCTATTAATATTATCAAAGACTTAAAAAATTAATAATGCGAACCTTAGTCCTGTGTTTTTTTCTGGCTTTTCAAGTAAAAGTCAATGCTCAAGAATTTAAAAACCCTGTCGATTATTTGAATTACTTGGGAAAAGAACAGCTTTCTATTGCCAAAAGTACTTGGAAATACACTTCAGCCGTAGCCCATTCGACCAATGCCAGAAGAATTGAAACCACGAGAAAGCAATTGGTAGCTAGTATCAAAAATTCGAGTAAAAAAATAGAAGCCCTAAAAACGGGTTACAAAGGCGATGTAGAATTCAGGGACAAACTGTTGACTTATCTGTTTTTTGCCGAAAAAAATATTAACGAAGAATACAGTAAAATTATTGATCTACAAGATGTGGCCCAACAATCATACGATTACATGGAAGCCTACATCATGACGCGTGATAGAGTCAACAAAAAGCTCGACGAAGAATATGAAAAGGTGAAATTAGCACAGTATGAGTTTGCCGAAAAGTATGGTGTGAATTTATCATCAGAAGAAAGTGAATTAGGTAAGAAAATCAAACTCTCAAATGAAGTTTTTGATTACCATACAACTTTGTTTTTGGTCTTTTTTAAGGTCAACATCACCGATGTTAATTTGTCTAATGCTATTGAAAAAAGAGATTTAGGTACTATCGAACAATATGCATCGGCATTACTCAAATACGCTGACGAGGGATTAGGTAAAGTAAAATCGGTTCCTAATTACAAAAACGATGGTTCATTGCTCCACGAAACCGAAAGGGCTTTGTTGTTTTACAAAAAAACAGCCGAAGAATTCGTGCCAAAAGTAGTGGCCTATTTGATGTTTTACGACCGATTTGAAAGCGCTAAAAAAAGCCTTGAATCAAAACCAGCGAGTGAGCGAACTGAGCAAGAAGTTGAGCAATACAATGCTTTAGTTAAACAAGTCAACAAAGAAATTGCTACCTTCAACAAATTATCGAACGATAACTATAAAGAAAAAACCAACGTATTGAACAATTGGAATGCCGAGGGCGATGAATTTATTGCTCGACATGTTCCACAAGATTAAAATTGTATTTGAAAAACAGTAGAATAATGCTATTTTTGCAACCAATTATAAAGAATTGTATTAGAAATGGGAAGAGCATTTGAATTTAGAAAAGCACGTAAAATGAAACGTTGGTCAGCCATGGCTAAGACGTTTACACGTATTGGAAAAGATATTGTAATGGCCGTGAAAGAAGGCGGTCCAAATCCGGAAACCAACTCGCGTTTAAGAGCTGTTATTCAGAATGCCAAAGCAGCCAACATGCCGAAAGACAATGTGGAACGCGCCATAAAGAAAGCCTCTGACAAAGATACGGCCAATTTCAAAGAAGTATTATTTGAAGGCTATGCACCACATGGTATTGCGATTTTGATTGAGACAGCCACCGACAACAATAACAGAACGGTTGCCAATATCAGAAGCTATTTTAATAAATGCAATGGAACTCTAGGTACACAAGGTTCCGTAGAGTTTATGTTTGATCACACATGCAATTTCAGAATTCCAGCTGAAGGACAAGATGTAGAAGAATTAGAATTAGAAATGATTGACTTTGGTGTGGAAGAAATTTTCGCTGATGAAGATGGTATTGTTATGTATGCCCCTTTTGAAAGTTTTGGAGCGATTCAGAAAGAATTAGAAAATCGAGGTTTAGAAATTTTGTCTTCTGGTTTTGAACGTATTCCTCAAATCACCAAAGAATTGACTCCGGAGCAAGTGGCTGATGTAGAAAAATTGTTGGAAAAAATTGAAGAAGACGATGACGTAATGAACGTGTACCATACGATGCAGGAATAGACACCTCAAATTAGTACATCTTTAGATAATTTAGAGGCAATGAATATCAAATCCGTTTTGTGTGAGCAGAACGGATTTTTATTTTATTTATTGACAATCAAAGACTTAAATCTTACAATAAAAATATTTTAACTTTTTCTTGTAACATTTAAAATAGTCAACCGTAAAACTAGAGATTTTCAAATAGATCGTATGCCAAAAATGACACCGAAGTGTTGTATCTTCCATGCTGAATTCTTAAACCTCTATTCTTGGTTGAATTCCTAATTCCAATACAAAGAAAATACTATCCATTTTTCAATCCTATTCTATCTCGAAAATCAAACCTAACAACTTAAAATTTTATTACAATGGCAACATTTTTTATGCTTTGGTGGTTAATTCCCATCTTACTCTCTATTGTTTTTTACAAATTTGTTTTGCGGGTCTTTTTCGGAATGGTTATCGTACCCGAAGATAAAATTGGATTAGTAACAAAGAAATTTGTACTCTTTGGTTCGGACAAATCGTTACCTGATGGCCGTATCATCGCTACCAAGGGGGAAGCGGGCTTTCAAGCTCAAACACTAGCTCCTGGACTCTATTGGAACAAATGGATTTGGCAATACACTATTGATATGACTCCATTTACCATCATTCCAGAGGGCAAGATTGGGTTGGTTTTGAGTAAAGATGGAAAAGAAATTCCAACAGGTCGTATTTTAGCTCGTAAAGTAGAGAGCGATAACTTTCAAGATGCTACTGCATTCTTAAATAATGGAGGACAAAAAGGACGTCAAACCGCTTTCATCACGAGTGGTTCTTACCGAATCAACACCTACTTGTTTGAGATCATCATAATTGATCAAGTCAAAATTTATGAAAACATGATTGGAATCGTAACGGCTTTGGATGGTGAACCAATTCCAATTGGTCAAATTGCAGGTAAATATGTTGAAAACCACAATAACTTTCAAGACTTTGATAGTTTTCTTGAAAATGGTGGAAACCGTGGTTTACAGCCGCAAGTGATGTTAGCTGGTTCATACTACATCAATACTTGGGCGATTCAAATTGAGCAAAACCCAATGACTGATGTTCCAATTGGTCATGTTGGAGTGGTGATTTCTTACATTGGTGAAGACGGACAAGACGTGACTGGTGAAACCTTCAAACACGGAAATATTGTTTCCAAAGGGCAACGCGGAGTATGGATGGAACCCATTGGTCCGGGAAAATATGCCTTGAATAAATACACTACCAAACTAGAACTAGTACCTACGACCAATTTGGTATTGAATTGGGCCAATGCCAGAAGTGAATCGCACGATTTAGATAAAAATTTATCTACTATAACTGTGCGCTCAAAAGATGGTTTCCCCTTTAATTTGGATGTTTCACAAATTATTCATGTCCCCGCCAATGAAGCGCCAAAAGTAATTGCGCGTTTTGGAAGCATGACCAATCTGGTATCACAAGTTTTAGAACCTACTATCGGTAACTACTTCCGCAATTCGGCGCAAGATAGCGATGTAATTTCGTTTTTAAGTACACGTAAAGAAAGACAAGAATCGGCCAAAAATCATATTAAAACGGTTCTCGACGAGTACAACGTTAATGCTGTTGATACCTTGATTGGAGATATCACACCACCCGAATCGTTGATGAAAACGCTAACTGATAGAAAAATTGCCGAAGAAGAACAAAAAACCTACCAGACGCAAAAGTTAGCACAAGAACAACGTCAAGGGGTTGAAAAAGAAACGGCCATTGCCGATATGCAAAAAGAAATCGTTCGTGCTTCACAAAGTGTAGAAATCGCCCAACGTACAGCGGATGCGACTGTTAAAAAAGCAGAAGGAGACGCTACTAGTTTGAAATTGAATGTAAACGCCGAAGCGGAAGCCACAAAAATGCGTGCACAAGCGGAAGCGGAAGCAACCAAAGCTAGAGCGGGTGCACAAGCGGAGGCAACCCGATTGAACGCAAGTGCCGAGGCAGAAAAAATCTCGAAAACCGGTTTAGCTGAGGCAGAAAAAATTATGGCTATTGGTAAATCAACAGCAGAAGCTTATCAATTGCAAGTTTCGGCTATGGGTGGCGATAATTTTACCAAATACAAAATCACTGAAGAAATTGGTAAAGGTAATATCAAGGTAATTCCAGATGTGTTAATTTCAGGTACACAAGGTGCTGAAGGTGGAATCAGTGGCTTACTGGGAATGAAATTGATGGAAATGATGGATACAAAAACCGATAATCCAGAATCAAAGAAAAGTTGATAGTACAACTACAAAAAAACTCCGAGCAAATAACTCGGAGTTTTTTATATCTATGATTCTATCAGTTTGCCTTTCTATAAAATTAGAAAAACTATTTAATAAATTCTATTTTCTGTGCTTCTTCTGCATTAACACTATCAAAGAAACCTTGTTCGCTCATCCAATCGTCACTAAACACTTTGCTCATGTAACGTGAACCATGATCAGGAAAAATGGCAACTACATTGCTACTCGCATCAAATTCACCTTCTTCAGCAAATTGCTTGATGGCTTGCATCACTGCTCCAGAAGTATACCCCACAAATAAGCCTTCTTTTTTGGCTATTTCACGCGTAGTGTGAGCACTTTCCTCGTCAGTTACTTTGATGAATTGATCAATAATGTCAAAATCAGTAGCAGTCGGAATCAAGTTTTTTCCTAAACCTTCGATTCGATAAGGATAAATTTCGGCAGCATCAAACTCTTTGGTTTCGTGGTATTTTTTCAATACCGAACCAAAAGCATCCACGCCTAAAATACGAATATTTGGATTTTTTTCTTTCAAATATTTAGCGGTTCCAGATATCGTTCCACCTGTTCCGCTACAAGCTATCAAATGGGTGATTTTTCCATTGGTTTGTTCCCAAATTTCTGGCCCTGTAGTTTTGTAATGTGCATCAATATTCAATTCGTTGAAATACTGATTAATATAAACCGACCCTTTGGTTTCTTCGTGCAATCGTTTGGCCACATTGTAGTACGAGCGTTCGTCGTCGGCAGAAACATGAGCTGGGCAAACGTATACCTTTGCTCCCATGCTGCGCAACATATCTATTTTATCTTTAGAAGATTTAGAGCTAACTGCCAAAATACAGTTGTAACCTTTTATTATACTCACCATCGCCAAACTGAAACCAGTATTTCCTGAGGTAGTTTCTATGATGGTATCACCTGGAGTCAAAATTCCTTTTCTTTCTGCTTCCTCAATGATGTAAAGAGCAATACGATCTTTGGTGGAGTGACCCGGATTAAAAGCTTCAACTTTAGCGTAGAAATTTCCTTCCAATCCGTTTGTTATAGCATTAAGCTTAATAAGAGGTGTATTTCCTATCAATTCTAACACACTATTAAAGGCTTTTATTTCTTCTTTCATAAAAAATAAATTAGTCAAGGTAAATATAAAAAAAGCTTACCTCAAAACCTTGCAAATTTAACAAAATATTTTAAACTATTTTCTAATTCCAACTAAATCTAATAAAAAAGTAAATTCTTTGGCTAATTCTTTCAAAGCCTCAAACCTCCCTGACGCCCCGCCATGACCCGTATCCAAATTCGTATCTAAAAAAAGTTGATTTGAATTCGTTTTCATCTCTCTCAATTTAGCAACCCACTTTGCTGGTTCCCAATATTGTACTTGCGAATCATGCAATCCGGTTGCAACATACAAGTTAGGATAATCTTGTGCTTTCACATTGTCATAAGGCGAATACGATAGCATGTAATCGTAATAGGTTTTCTCATTCGGATTTCCCCATTCATCATATTCTCCCGTCGTTAATGGAATCGTTTCATCCAACATGGTTGTCACCACATCCACAAAAGGTACTTGTGCTATAACTCCTTTATACAAATGCGGTGCCAAATTAATAACAACACCCATCAATAAACCACCAGCCGAACCTCCTTCTGCAAATAAATACTCCGAGGAAGTATATTTTTCCTTAATCAGAAACTCAGAGCAAGCAATAAAATCGGTAAACGTGTTTTTCTTTTGGAGCAATTTTCCCTCTTCATACCACTCTCTACCCAAATCTTCACCGCCACGAACATGAGCGATGGCATAAATAAATCCGCGATCCAATAAACTCAGTCGGGTGGTTGAAAAATACGGATCCATTGTAACGCCATACGAACCATAACCATACAACAAAAGCGGATTTTTACCATCAAGCTTCACTCCTTTTCGGTATACCATAGAAATCGGAACTTTGGTTCCGTCTTGAGCTGTAGCCCAAACACGCTCTTCAGTATAATTGTTTTTGTCAAACTTTCCGCCCAACACTTCCTGCTCTTTCAAAACTGTTTTTTCTTGGGTTCGCATATTAAAATCAATCACCGACGAAGGCGTTGCGAGCGACTGGTAACTGTATCGCAAAATTTCAGTATCAAAATCGATGTTGGTGGTAGTATAGGCTGTATATGTTTCACTGGAAAATGGCAAATAATAGATAATCTTTTTGAAATCCAAAAAGAATAATAAG
>CAZAJH010000066.1:0-8695 GCA_964485385.1 uncultured Flavobacterium sp. | reverse complement strand
TACGTATCATTAAGGAAACGCTTCAGATGGCTCTGGCTAAAAATGATTTGGATGTAATTGTTAAACTCAAAGATAAAATTGAAGCCGTAACGGGAATCAAAAACCAATCCGGCAAGAGCGAAGATTTTATCAAAACCGTTATTAAAGACTACAACTACTACACCCAAAACATGTGATGATACGCCTGTGTTTTATCATTTGGTAAAATACAAATAACCTTGCCAAGGCTCAGGATAATCCTGATCATTCAAATACAAAATGTAGTAATAAGTGCTTTTGGGAGAATTATTAGCATCAAAACGGAATCCTTCGTTGGCAAATCCGTCCCAATCGGGTGAATTGTTATTGCCTGTCCACACCAATTTTCCCCAGCGGTTGTAAATATACAATTCAAAATCAACAAAAATATTTCGCAATCCTTCAATAAAAAAAGTGTCGTTGAATCCATCAAAATTGGCGGAAACATAATTGTATACAATAGGCGGGCAATTTCTTGTTAACAACCCAAACGACGTGATTGAAAAGCAATTTTCATTTTCAATACGAATAAAAATTTCTTTGGGAGTTGAAGTAGCCACATACGATGACGTGATAAGAATCGGATTGCTATCGTTTTGGGCGTCATTCAGAGTTTCGTGAAAACTTACACTGTGATTTGGATTGGTCTTTACAATGCTTTCATAATCTGAAAAATCAAAACTACCTTGTGTAAATCCTTGATTACAAGAAACAAGATTTTCTAGCGTATTAAAGCTTGGAGACACCCAAAGCGAAACAGTGGTATTGTCGGTATTGTTATTTTCGTCGAGCTCAATGACAATTCCGTTACCAGTTCCGTCGTCGTCAACCACAAATTGTAACGTAAAATCAAGTGGGATGGAATCGGGAATAAGCAACGAAATTTGACCACTTTCTGATCCTCCAATAGGAATAGGAGCCAACGTTTCGGTATATTCAATAAAAATTCCATTGGCATATATCGCAATCGGAACTCCAGCTTGTAATTGTTGTGCCGCATTGGTATTATAAACGGTATAATCAACAACAATTATTCTCGAATCACAACTTTGGCTGATGGCATCAATACTCACGGTGGCGTCGGGTAACTGGCTGTTGAGTTTGGTAACTATGGTGTTGATGAGTACAAAATCTTGGGCTGTGGTGAGTTTTATTTCTACAGCAGTATCACCTATATTGATGTTGTTTTGAATATTAAAAACATCCAAATCCATGTTGTATAAAGTGTTGCTTCCATTGATACTATTGGTGCCGTTAAAAATATTATTTCCCGGATTGAGCGGTGGGTTACTTATCAAATTGTTGTTGATGCGGAGCGATTCTTGATTGGCTATAGTAGCGTCTCCTTCCCAAGCCACAAAACCGATACGAGCATTGGTATTGTCAATAACATTCAAACTCGATAGATTGATAGTAAGTTCATAAAGTGTACCAGTTGAAGGTGTAGATAATGCTTCTAATCCGTCGTAAATATTGATTTGATTAATGGGTAATGCTGCGTTTTCATAAACTACCACAATAGCCCAACCTGCAAAATTGGTTCCGTTATTGCAATAGGTATTGGGATTCAAAAAACTGGTAATATCCAAATCGGAAAGAGTGTAAGTAGTATTTCCCTGTGTTTGAATAATAGTTGTCACATCACAAAATGCGCCAAAAAAAGGATTACCATTGGAACTTTGAATACTACTAAACGTGCGTTGAGGGGCAATGGGAATTCCGTTTAAATTTACCGAAAAATCTCCCGTGCCCGAACCGGCCCAGTACAAATAAGCGGCTGTAATTTGATCATTCGGATTTAAGTTTAAATTAGCTGATGAGCTTGTCAATACAATGCAAGGATCATTGGCGCCATTGGGTTGTACATTCATCGTATTGCCAATAAAAGTGAAATCAAATTGACCATTGAATTGATCAAACAAGGCCACATTTTGTCCATAAAAAGAGCAAATTGACATGAAAAACATACTAAAAAGTAAAAAAAAGAGTTTATTTTTTATCATATCCTTTTGATAATTAGGCTAAAGTTACAAATTTTTTTCTACATTCATTTTTTTTCTGAATGAAACAAACAACAAAATAAATGCGTAATTTTCGACAGTTTTACAAACAATGAAGAAAGACTACACCATACGCCGGTACCAGAAAAACGATTTTACACTTTGGAATGATTTCATTCATCAAGCCAAAAATGCTACTTTTTTATTCGATCGTAATTTTATGGAATACCACAGCGATCGTTTTGAAGATTTTTCGTTGTTGGTTTTGGATGGAACTAAATTGGTGGCGGTATTGCCAGCCAATAGGGTAGAGGCTACGGTATTTTCTCACCAAGGACTCACCTACGGAGGCTTGGTTCTAAGTAAAAAAATAAAGTTGGTTGAGGTTTTGACCATTTTTAAAAACCTCTTGCAATATTTGGAACAACAGGCTATTCAGAATTTGAATATCAAATTGATTCCATCATTTTATTGCAGTCATTTTGCCGAAGAAATAGATTATTGTTTGTTCATTACCAAGGCTCATCTCTATCGAAGAGAAGCACTTTCCTTATTGAATCTAAAAGATTTTTCTTTTTCCAAAGATCGAAAACAATGTATTCGACGCGGAATTAATGCGGGTTTGCAGATTCAAGAAGAATACAATTTCGAGCTTTTTTGGAATGCAATTTTGATTCCGAATTTAGCCAAAAAACACCAATCCAAACCAGTTCATACCGCAGAGGAAATGACGCAATTGCATCGTTTTTTTCCAGAAAATATTCGCCATTTCAATGTTTATTATGAGGGTAAAATAGTTGCGGGTTCAACCCTTTTTATTACTGGGAATGTTGTACATCCGCAGTACATCTCGGGCAACGAATTAAAAAATGAATTGGGTAGTTTGGATTTTTTATACGATTATTTGATCAACCACGTTTTCACAGCCAAAGATTATTTCGACTTTGGTCCATCACATGAAGACCAAGGCAGGAAAATCAAAGAAGGTATTTTGTTTTGGAAAGAGAGTTTTGGTGCCAAAACAGTTACGCAAAGTTTTTATGAAGTGGCAACACAAAACCACACCTTATTGGATACAGTTTTGATATGATAAAATTTCTCGATTTACAAAAACACAATGCCCAATACCAAAGTCAGTTCCACCAAAAAATGGATGGAATTTTAGACAAAGGTTGGTTTATTTTAGGAAATGAAGTTGCTGCTTTTGAATCGGATTTTGCTGCCTATTCTGGTAGTAAGCATTGCATAGGAGTTGGGAATGGTTTAGATGCGTTGGTATTGATTTTTAAAGCCTACATTCAGATGGGCGTACTGCAAAAGGGCGACGAAATTATCGTGCCAGCCAATACCTATATTGCTAGTATTCTAGCTATAGTTCAGGCCGATTTAGTTCCCATTTTGGTAGAACCGGATCTAAATACTTACAACATCAACCCAAGTTTGATTGAAGATAAAATCACACCTAAAACCAAAGGGATTTTAGTGGTGCACTTGTATGGTCAATTGGCCGATATGAAATCAATCATCTCAATCGGTAATCGGCATAATTTGCTTATAGTGGAAGATGCAGCTCAAGGTCACGGTTTGCCATTTGAAGGAAGTCACACGCGTGCATTTAGTTTTTATCCTGGAAAAAATTTGGGAGCTTTAGGTGATGCAGGTGCGGTTGTAACTCATGATGATCAACTGGCAAAAATAATTTTTTCGCTGCGCAATTACGGTTCTGAAAAAAAATATTACAACGAGTATATCGGATATAACTCGCGTTTGGATGAAGTCCAAGCAGCTTTTTTGAATGTAAAATTACCTCACTTGGATGCTGAAAATACACGCAGACGAAGCCTTGCCAAACGCTATCTATCAGAGATAAAAAACGAAAAACTGGTACTTCCCAATTGGGATTTTTCCGAAAAACATGTATTTCACTTGTTTGTTATTCGAACATCCAACCGCGATGAATTACAGCAGTATCTCATACAAAATGGTATCGAAACGATGATCCATTATCCTGTGCCACCACACCAACAAAAGGCACTTTCGCATTGGAATCAGTTGTCGTTTCCAATCACCGAAAAAATACACCGAGAAGTGTTGAGTTTGCCTATGAGTCCTGTTATGACAGACGATGAAGTAACAAAAGTAATCACCGTTTTAAATCGATATTAATGGGAATTTTTACCAAAATACAGCAGTTTTGTTTTGTTTTTGTTCGCATTTGGAAATACAAAATACTGTCCAATTGCGCACAAGTTTCGGGTCAACCCAAGTGTTACCATCCTTTGCTTTTGAGCGGAAAAGGCAAAATTCGCTTTGGTAAAAATGTCCAAATTGGCGTTATCAATTCTCCCAATTTTTATTCGCATTATTCGTACTTAGAAGCTCGAAATCCTGAAAGTGAAATCACCATTGGCAACAACGTTTCGATTAACAATGCATTTTCAGCTATCGCTTTTTCTAAAATAGATATTGGTAATAATGTTTTGATTGGTGTAAATTGTTCGATTATAGATAATGATGGTCATGATTTACAGCCTAATCAACGAATGACTGGAGTACCCAAGACTGACAATGTTTGCATTGAAGATAATGTTTTTTTAGGTTCTAATGTGAGTGTTCTAAAAGGGGTAACTATTGGGAAAAATGCAGTCATAGGAAATGGTTCGGTGGTTACACAATCCATACCTGAAAATGCCATTGCAGCAGGCAATCCTGCCAAAGTAATACGAATGTTATAGTGTTTAAAAACGTCCAACAAAACGCTTTATTCAAGGTTTTATCCATGAATTCCATTTCTGTAATGGTGAGTTTTGTATTGGGTTTGTTTTCATCCAAAATTATAGCTGTTTTTCTGGGTTCTTCTGGAATGGCCATGATGGGAAGTTTTCGCAATTTTACTTCGATGCTCAAGTCGATGGCAACACTCGGAATCAATAATTCTGTGGTAAAATTATTTGTCGAAAACAAAGATGATGAACGCGAATTGTCTATAATTTATTCTACCTTTTTTTGGCTTTTTCTTATTCTTTCAACAGTAATTGCATTACTAGTTCTAGTATTTTCGACCACAATTTCAGCGTTTATTTTCTTTAAAGAATCGTATACTTTTCCTATTCAACTATTCGCATTGTTGCTTCCTTTGATTGTTATTAATGTGTTTTGGACTGCTATCTACAATGGTTTAAAACAGTTTAAAAGAATAGTTGTCATTCAAATTATCTCATCAATTTTGGTTTTTGGAGCGACTTCTATTTTAATATGGAAACACCAACTAACAGGCGGATTACTTTCACTTGCGATTGGTGAATTTCTTATGGTTATCGTTACATTTCTTTACATCAAAAGAGACCGAAGTTTGTTTCGATTCGAATTGCAAAAAGTGATAAGCAAACCGCACATCAAAGTCATCCAAAAATTTTCTATTATGGCGTTGTTGACAGCTGTAATCGCGCCATTAACACTGATTTTAATTCGGAATACTATAGTAGCCAATTATTCGCTCAAAGAAGCTGGAATTTGGGATGCAACCAATCGACTGTCGAGTTTTTACATGTTGTTTTTTAGTTCTGGATTATCGTTGTATTATATGCCAAAATTAGCCTCATTAAACACAGATTCCGAGTTTAAAACGGAGTTGAAAGAATACTTCAAATGGTTGGTGCCACTTTTTACAATCCTGATTGTTTTGGTTTTTGTGATGAAAGAATTCATCCTAAAAATAGCCTTTACATCTGAGTTTGATTCGGTTAAAAACCTACTAATTTGGCAACTTTTGGGTGATTTAATACGAATTATGTCGCTCGCTTTCGGATTTCAGATTGTAGTCAAAACAATGATGAAAAGGTATTTTTTTATCGAAATTATCTTTAATTTGACGTACCTGTTGCTTTCATTTTATTTGATTAAAATCTTTGCTGAAGAAGGCGCGTTGCAAGCTTATTTTTACGCCAATTTAGTTAGTTTGTTGAGTATGATTTTTATGTTTCGAAAGGTTATTTTTGGGAAGTAAATGTCCAAGTTTCAAGATATTGTTCGGCCACTTTTACATAGTTATGCTCTTCTTCAATAAAAGCTCGAGCTCTTTTGCCAATGGCGATTATTTCATTAGGGTTTTCAATGAGATACGACAATTGATCCACCAGATAATCCACATCAGGCAAGGCATTTACCGCCACTTTTTGAGTTAAATTATATTGTTCTTCAAACTCTTTTTCGGCTCCAGTAAAAACTACTTTTCCCTTTGCCATTGCTTCCAACGCATTGTAACCTTGGTCAAATGCGTACACTTGATCTAACACAATGTGCGCTTTGTTATACAAGCTAATGTATTCGTTGTAAGGAAGGTTTTCTGCAATTTGGACGTCTACTGTGTCACTGTATTTCTCTTTGATTATTGCCAAAGCCTTTTCAAAGTAAGCGATACCTTTCGACAAATAGGAACCTCTATTGATTCCCAAAAAAATGATAATCTTGTCCAGAATTGGGTTGTTAATAAACGTAATTTTTTCGGTATTGATCGGATTCGGAATCAAGCCCAAAAATTTCGCGTGACCTTCCAAAGGAAACACATAATCCATATCAGAAGCTATTACGCCTTGAATATTCTGGTATACTAAATGGTGGGTTTTCTGGTGGTTTGGAGTCAAAAAGCCGAACATAAATTTGTATTCGTGTGCATTTGTATGTCCTTCAAAATAAGGGTTCATAATCGAATACCTTGCTTTTTGAGTCATCATGTAATGGGCTACCACATAGTCAACACCACAACACAATAGGAAGCTTTTTGAGTTATTTTTGAAAATCTTCTGTAATAAAAACCGCTCCAATGCAGGTGTAGTTTGAATCGGTGCTTCATTAATTAGTTGCACTACATCGTAGCCTTCTAATTTGGAAAGTTGAAAGTAAAAACGAAGACCAAACTCAAGGGTCGCTATATCAAAATTGAAAATTCGGTAAATTCCTTTTCTGAGAATGTTACCCATAACGCTTTCGCAAAATGACGCTCGGGTCGAAATATCAACTGGAAAATTTTTAAAACCATCGCCGTTGCCTACCACAGTAACTTCGTGACCAATTGCCACTAGTCCTTCTTTTAAGGAATTGTGCAACCGACTGAATTCACCAAGTAATAAAATCCTCACTTAATTAGTATATTTGTTGCTAAAATAGTCAAAAATTGAACGATTCTCCAAAAAAGAACTATCGCATTTGTATTGTTTCCGAACAGTTGGCTGGCGGCGGTGCTGAAAAAGCTTCGGCTTTACTTTCGACTTATTTTGACGCTAAAAATTGTTTGGTGCATCATGTGATTGTGATTGATAAAGTCGAATACGAATTCAGAGGTCAATTGCTCAACTTGGGTAAACTCAAAAAAAATTATTTCAATTGGAATGATCGAATCAAGCGTTTTTGGGTTTTACGCCAATTTTTTCGTCAAAACCAGTTCGATTTCATCATAGATACTCGTGTCAGAAATCGCCAATGGCAGGAATTTTGGATTACTAAATTCATTTATAATGCGCCACTAATAGTAGTTGTTCATAGTTTTATGACTCATTTGTATTTTCCTAAAAATCATTTTTTAGCATCGACTATTTTTAAAAGTAGCTATAAAATAGTTGCTGTTTCCGAAGCAATTGGCCAAAAAGTAACACAATTGTACCCGTATAAAAATGTACAAACGATATACAATCCAATTGATTTTCTAGCCATTGAAAATGGTTTAAAAGCAACGATTTCGCTCGATTTTCAATATATTTTAGGTGTTGGCCGAATGAAAGACAACATCAAGCAATTTGATAAACTGATTCAATGCTACGCGCAATCCAATTTACCTTCCCAAAATGTGAAGTTGGTGTTGATTGGTGATGGCCCATTCAAACCAAAATTGGAACTACTGGCCAAACAATTAATTCTAACGGATTACGTTGTTTTTATGGGCACAGTGGCCAATCCATTTCCGTATTATGCTAAAGCTTTGTTTACCGTTTTGACCAGCAAAAATGAAGGCTTTCCCACGGTTTTATTAGAATCATTAGCGTGCAGAACACCAGTTGTTGCTTTTGATTGCCAATCAGGTCCAAGTGAAATCATTAAGAACCGAGAAAACGGACTCTTAGTTGAAAATCAAAACCAACAAAAAATGATTCAAGCTTTAAACGAAATGTTTGAAAATAATGCTTTATATTTACATTGTAAGGAAAATGCAGCGGCCAGTGTAGCCAAGTTTTCGCTTGACAATATTGGCCAACAATGGATGAAACTGTTACAATTTGACAACTCATGAATATCGAAATTATCAACATACCTAAAGTAGAAGATTACCGTGGCAATTTGGCTATTGTAGAAAAAGATACTATTCCATTTGCCATCAAAAGGGTATATTATTTGTTCGATGTCCCTAGTACGGCCCACCGCGGAGGGCATGCTCACAAAGACCAATTGGAACTGTTAATTCCGCTTTCAGGTAGCTTTGATGTGGTGTTAAATGACGGTAAGTCGTCTACAAAAGTTACCTTAAATAAACCCGATAAAGGCTTGCTTATTCGAACAAATATTTGGCGTGAATTAGAAAATTTCTCCTCAGGTTCGGTGTGTTTGGTTCTTGCTTCGGATGTTTTTTTAGAAGAAGATTACATCCGAGATTTTGATGCTTTCTTAGATTTTGTTCGATGAAAATT
>CAZAJH010000065.1:0-8726 GCA_964485385.1 uncultured Flavobacterium sp. | reverse complement strand
GACGTTGATGGCAGGCCAACGTATACTGGCGGAACCGATACACCTACTTGGGACAATGCAGGTGACCCACAAGCATTTCAAATCTTCAACCCTACTGCCGCAGGTGTTACTAATGCGACAAGTGGTGCAGAAGTTAGAAATTTTGATCCAAAAACAGGTTTAAAATATGCGGCATCTTGGGCTGCTGTGCCTGGTGGTGCAGGTGTACCTAATGAAGACTGGTTGGTAAGCCCAGCTATTACATTGGGATCTACTGGAAATGAGTTGAGTGTTTGGGTTAAATCACTATCTGACACTTATGGCTTAGAGCAATACGCTATTGGTGTTTTCACTGGTACAGGATCACCTCTTGATTCATCGAGTTTCACCATATTATTTGATGCATTAGAAGCACCTTATCCTGATTGGAGCGAATTAGTTATCGATCTTGATGCCTACAGTGGACAGACTATACGAATTGGAATTAGAAATGAAGGATTGGATCACTACATGTTTATGGTAGATGACTTTAAAGTAACTACTACCGGATTAAGAGTAGACCAATTCTTTGCTGATAAGTTTTCGGTATCTCCAAATCCAGCAAACAATGTGATTTCAGTTTCTAACTCTGAAGGCATTTCTCTAACTGCTGTTTCTATTACAGACATCAATGGTAGAATTGTTAAAAATGTAGCTGTTGGAAACGTTACTGCAACACAATTAAATATATCTGAATTAAATGCAGGTATTTACTTCTTGAACATCAATGCTGACTCAGGAAAAGCAGTTAAAAAATTCATCAAAAACTAATTTTTTTGATTCAAAATAAAAAACCCTCGTAATTCGAGGGTTTTTTTATTTTGTAGAGTCTGGTATTTCTTTTACAAACTCCGATGGTTTTGTCTGAATGTAAGGCAAAGGAAAAATTCATCAATCATAAAAGATTAGGACTTACACGTTCGAATTCCTTTTTTTCTTGATTGTAATAAGTTTTAGATGTCTAGTGTTTAGTAGACAAAACTAAATATTTTTAAACTTTATGAAACAAGTAGTATTCAATCTGAAATAATTCGCTTAACACCTTATTTTTTTATTCATAATTTTTTTATAAATTTGCGGGTGAAATTGTGATTTACTAACACAAGTTTGTAATTTTGAATTTAATTAAATTAATCATTAAAAAAAACAGTATGAAAAAACTATTACTTTACGTTGCCTTTTTTGCAACACCTATTGTTACTGCACAATCTACCATTTTTCAAGAAAATTGGGATGGTGCTGGTCCAGGCTATGGCGAGTGGACATTATACAATATTGACGGATTAACACCAGTAGGCCCAGATGGTACAGATGGTGAAGCGTTATCTTTTTTAGTACAAAATGCTTGGTCTTTGTTATCGCTAACAGATATACAAGGAGCTAATCCTAACTTTACATCATACCCAGCTGGAGCTACAGGTATGGCTGGTAATGTTGTAGCAAGTAACTCTTGGTATAATCCAGTTGGAACAGCTAATGACTGGATTGTATCGCCCTTGATTACTGTTCCTGCTGGAACAACTTCGTTAAACTTAAATTGGGCAGCTAACAGTATGGGTAATGCTACATTTTTAGAAGACTACAGAGTACATTTGTCGCCAACTGGAGGTAGTCAAGTGGCTAACTTTACCACTCTTTTATTGGATGTAAACAATGAACTTAGTGCAGGAAATTACCGAACTGTGCCTCTTAGCCCTTCATTAGCAGGGACTTCGTTTAGAATTGCATTCCAAAATGACGGAGTTGACCAATATGTGATGTTCTTGGACAACATTTCAATCACAGGAACTTTATCTAATGATGAATTCTTTTCTAACAAATTCAGCACCTATCCAAATCCTGTTACAGACATAGTTAATATCAATTCTTTTGAGAACATTACTATGGATTCAATCTCTATTTCAGACATCAATGGAAGAACAGTGAAGACTGAAACAGTTGGAGCTGTTCAAGCAAGAGTAAATGTATCAGACTTAACACCTGGTGTTTACTTCTTTACTATTAATTCTGAATCTGGAAAAGCAGTTAAAAAATTCATCAAAAACTAATCGTTTTTGATTCAAAATAAAAACCCTCGTAAATCGAGGGTTTTTTTTATTGTAAAAAATGTAATGTTTCTTTTAAAAACAATGGCGGATTCTCTGCATGCAACCAGTGGCCAACTGCCGGAATAGTTACTAATCTGTACTTGGGGAAATGTTTTTCTATCAACGGCAAATCGGCATCCGTTATGTAGTTTGAATTTCCACCCTTGATAAACAATATTGCCTTGTCAAATAAGGCCTCAGATGGCAACGCCATTCCTATTTCATCTATTTTATTATTGAACACTTTTAAATTGAATCTAAAATTCAATTGACCAGGAGTTTCCCAATATAAGTTCTTCATCAAAAACTGTCGGGTGCCAAAATCAGGAATATAGGGATACAAAATCTCTTCTACTTGGTTTCTATCGGGTTTTAACGAAAAATCTACCGCGTTGAGTCCGGCTAAAATATCCTGATGATGTGGCGGATAATACTTTGGTCCTATATCGGCCACTACTAGCTTTTTTACTCTTTCGGGATAAGTAACTGAAAAAAGCATGGCCACTTTTCCTCCCATAGAATGTCCAATTAGTTCCACAGTAGCTAACTGATGATGATTACAATATTCGAGCACATCATTTACCATCCATTCGTATGAAAAATCGTCCGAGTGAAAACTTCTACCGTGGTTTCTCAGATCGAGAATGTGTACCTGAAAACCATTTTCTGCGTATTGAGAACCGAGAGATTTCCAATTGTCTGACATTCCCAAAAAACCATGAATAATAAGCAATGGCCTTCCCTGACCCTCTATTCTTGAATACAACATATTACTTCAGCTTTTGCAAATACATATTCACCACATTATCCAAACCCAGATACAATGCCTCGGAAATCAATGCATGACCTATTGAAACTTCGAGCAAATTGGGTATGTTTTCTTTAAAAAATCGAATATTTTCCAAACTCAAATCATGACCAGCATTGACTCCTAATTCCAATTCACCAGCCAAAATAGCTGCCTGAGTGTATGGAACAATAGCCTTTTGATTGCCCAAAGAAAATTGATGAGCAAAAGCTTCGGTATATAACTCGATTCGATCTGTATTTGTTTTTTTAGCTCCTTCTATCATCGATAAAACCGGATCAACAAAAATGGATGTACGAATCCCGTTTCGCTTGAATTCGGCTATTACTTCGGTCAAATACGCTTGGTTTTTTACCGTATCCCAACCCGAACTTGACGTAATAGCACCAATAGCATCGGGGACCAAAGTTACTTGAGTAGGTTGGCATTCTAAAACCAAATCGATAAAATTGTGTTGCGGATTTCCTTCGATGTTGAATTCGGTGTAAACTACCGATTTTAAGTCACGGGCATCTTGGTAACGAATGTGTCGTTCGTCTGGTCTGGGGTGAATAGTTATACCTTGAGCGCCAAATTTTTGAATATCGGCGGCTACTTGCAACAAATTAGGAACATTACCACCACGAGCATTTCTGAGCGTGGCTATCTTATTAATATTAACACTTAGTTTTGTCATCGAATGAAAATTTTACCTATTTAATTCCATTTTCTGCAAAAATACAAAGTTAAAATAAGGATTTATGTTCTAAATTTTGATTATTTTGCAACAGATTTGTTGAAATCCATACCATGACCGATATTAAAGACTACATAACCAACGATTACAAGGCGCTCAATAGCAATGAAAGTATTGCAGATGCCCAAGATTTTTTTATTGATGTTCCTTTTTCCCATTTTCCAGTATTGGCTGACGGAGTTTTTATTGGCAATATTGCTGCAGATGATGTGGACACTTTTGATGTTGACAAACCAATAGCCGATTACCGTTATGTTCTTGAACCATTTTTTGCCAGAGATACGATGATTTGGTTGGATGTCTTAGAAGTTTTTGCCAAAAACCACACCAATATCGTTCCGGTATTGAATGAAGAAAATAGCTACAGTGGTTATTACGAATTGGAAGATATCGTAAAATTCTTCCATGAAACTCCTTTTTTGAAAGAACCAGGCGGTATACTTGTGGTTCAAAAAAATGCTATTGATTATTCGATGAGCCAAATAGCTCAAATTGTAGAAAGCAACAATGGTAGACTATTGGGGATGTTTGTATCGGAAGCCAATGAGGGAACCATCCAAGTAACCCTAAAGATCACTCTTGGAGCCATGAATGATATTATTCAAACTTTTAGACGCTACAATTATGATATAGTTTCAGAACATCAGGAAGACAACTATTTGAATAGCTTAAAGGAACGCTCTGAATATTTAGACAAGTATTTAAACATCTAACTTGTTCTTATTATGAAAGTTGCCATCTTCGGACAATATTACCAAAATGATACCCGGCCAATTATCAAGGATATTTTTGTTTTCTTCAATAGAAACAACGTCGAATTGGTTATCGAAGAGCATTTTCTAGCCATACTTTATCAAGAAGGAATTTTAGAAAAAAAATACAAAACCTTTTCCAGTTACACAGACTTAGATCAAAGTTTTGATGTTTTGGTAAGTATTGGAGGTGACGGAACCATATTGAGAGCTGCGACTTACGTGAGAAACTCCGGCATTCCCATAGTTGGAATTAATGCGGGTCGTTTGGGTTTTTTGGCCAAAGTTCAAAAGGAAAACATCGAATCTTTTTTACAAATCGTCATCAATAAAGACTATACCATTTCGGAGAGAACACTGCTCAGTTTACACTGTTCTCCTGAAGTAAGCGAGTTGAATCAGCTGAACTTTGCAATGAATGAAGTCACTGTGAGCAGAAAAGACACCACCTCGATGATCACTATCGAAACCTCTTTGAATGATGAATACCTCAACTCGTATTGGGCAGACGGACTAATAATCTCAACTCCTACAGGATCTACGGGTTATTCGTTGAGTTGTGGCGGACCTGTTTTGACTCCCGATGTAAAAAGTTTGGTTATAACTCCTATTGCGCCACATAACCTCAATGCTCGACCATTAGTAATTCCGGATAATACAAAAGTTCGTTTGAAAGTTTCTGGCCGAGAAGAAAACTACCTTGTTTCATTAGATTCACGAATAATTTCCATCAGCAACAATACTGTGCTTACTTTACAAAAAGCTGATTTTAAAATCAATATGGTGGAAATTCCTCACGAGACATTTCTAAAAACGCTCCGAAACAAACTTTTGTGGGGCGAAGACAAAAGAAATTAATCAGTGCTGGTATACTATAACCTGCTGTTTTTTCGTTTCAGACGGGAGCGATTTAATTTACTTTGCATTTAACAGTTCAAAATAATTAATATTAATGCTAATATCATGTACTATTAGTAGCTAATATTATTATATTTGCACGCTATTTTTGATTGAATGAAGCGATTTTTTTTAGTAATTTTAGTAGTAATAGGACTTAATGACTGCCGTGCCCAAATAAACGAAATTGGTGTATTTGCTGGTGGCAGTAATTATATTGGTGATATAGGAAAAACAACCTATATCAATCCAAAAGACCCTGTATTTGGTATTGTTTATAAATGGAATCGAAGTCCGCGTCACGCCTATCGTTTTTCGGCCATATACAGTCAAGTTTCTGGCAACGACCTTGAGTCTGATGTCCCAGGCAGGTTTAACCGTGGGCTAGAATTTAAAAATACCATAGCTGAGTTTTCAGGAGGTATGGAGTTTAATTTTTTCGATTTTAACCTGCATCAACTGGACACTAAAATTACACCCTATGTGTTTACGGGAGTTTCATATGCTTTTTATGATGGGTTGTTTTATACTGGAAAAGACACCAAATCTGATGCCAAACATGGAACAGTGGCAATTCCTATGATTGTAGGTATCAAATCGAACATAACTCCACATTTGATTTTAGCTGGTGAAATTGGTGCTCGCTATTCTTTTGCAGACGATATTGATGGAAGCAATCCAACCAATGAAAACCTTGCCATAGCTCGTTTTGGGAATTTACTAAGTAAAGATTGGTATGTTTTTACAGGCTTTACACTCACTTACACCTTTGGTGAAAAACCTTGTTATTGTTTAGACTAAAACTATGGATTTATTAAACTCTATTGATTTGAATAATCTACCCAAGCACTTAGCTATCATTATGGATGGCAATGGGCGTTGGGCGAAACAAAAAGGGTTTATGCGTGCTTTTGGTCATGAAAACGGCACCAAATCGGTTCGAACAACAGTAGAAACTTGTGCCCAATTGGGTATCGAAAACCTCACACTTTATGCTTTTTCTACCGAAAACTGGAACCGTCCTAAAATGGAAGTGGATACTTTGATGAAACTTCTGGTGAATTCGCTCAAAACGGAATTAAAAACCTTGCAAGAGAACAACATCAGGTTGAATTCGATTGGAAACCTCAACAAGCTTCCCAAATCCATCTTTAAGGAGCTTCATGAGGTTATTGATTTAACCAAAAACAACACTAGAATGACGCTGACTTTGGCCTTGAGTTATGGCTCAAGAGAAGAATTACTAAATGTTGTTAAAAATATAAGTGATAAAGTTAAAAATAATATAATTTCAATTGACAGTATTGATGAATCAATTATAAATCAGCATCTTTACACGCATAATCTACCCGATGTAGATTTGCTAATCAGAACCAGTGGCGAACACCGAATAAGCAATTTTTTGCTATGGCAAATAGCGTATGCAGAGCTCTATTTTGTTGATGTCCTTTGGCCTGACTTTAAAGAAACCCATTTATATGAAGCCATCATCAGCTATCAAAAAAGAGAACGAAGATTTGGAAAAACAAGTGAACAAATTAAATAATACATTAGTGCAAAAATCAATATTAAAATTATTATATCTTTTTCTTTTAGGAAATGCCATCACCTTACAAGCCCAAGAAAAATTAGCTTTCGATCAAGGTAGAAAATACATTCTAGCAGATGTTGAAGTTACCGGAAAAATTACTTTTAACGAACTCACCGTTGTTACATTTGCTGGTTTAGAAAAAGGACAAAACATAACTGTTCCTGGTGAAGAAATCAGTGGAGCCATCAAAAAACTAGGAAATTTAGGTCTTTTTAGTGATATCGATTTTTACATTAATCAAATCAAAGGTGATAGTATTTATCTCGGTTTGAACATTATTGAATTACCCAAAATAAATGATGTAAAGATAGCAGGGGTTAAAAAGGGTAAAGCAGAAGAAATCATCAAAAACACCGAGTTAAACAAGGGTAAAATTGTTAATGAAAACCTGATTACCAAGACCAAAAACTACATTGAAAACAAATACAAAAAAGACGGTTTTTTTAAAGCTAAAGCCACAATAACAACTGAAGTTGATACAACCGCTGGTGCCAATTTAGTTAATATGAAAGTATTTATTGATCGCGGTCAAAAGGTTAAAATCCGCAAGATCAATATAGATGGGAATCAGATGTATAGCGATGCCAAGCTTAAAAGATCCATGAAAAACACCAAGCAACAAAACCCAATTCGCTTGTTTAAGGCTTCCAAATACATCAAAGACAAATACAAAGAAGATCTAACTTCTTTGGTCAACAAATACAAAGAAAAAGGATACCGTGATGCCCGTATTGTAAGTGATTCTGTTTACTTGTCTAAAAACAAAATTGCCATCAATATCAAAGTGGAAGAGGGAAGAAAATACTATTTTGGGAATATCAAGTTTTTAGGCAACTCTGTTTATTCAGACCAACTACTTGCTAGAGTTTTGGGTATAAGTAAGGGTGAAGTCTACAATGGAGTGATGCTCGAAAAAATAGTATCCGACAAAACCAAGCCCGATGGTGAAGACTTAACTAATTTGTACCAAAATAATGGTTATTTGTTCTCAAGCATTAACCCTGTTGAAGTAAAAACAGCAAACGACTCAATTGATTTTGAGATTAGAATTACTGAAGGTCCGATTGCCTACTTTAATAAAATTTCAGTTGTTGGTAACGATAAGACCAATGACCGTGTTATTTATAGAGAGCTTCGAACTAAACCAGGTGAAAAATACAGTAAAGAAGAACTGGTAAGAACAGTTCGTGAAATTGGTCAATTGGGCTTTTTTGATCCGGAAGCCATCGATCCAAAATTCAAAAATGTAGATCCAACAGCAGGTACCGTTGACATCGAGTACCATTTGGTTGAAAAAGGCTCTAGTCAAATCGAATTACAAGGTGGTTATGGTGGTAGCGGTTTTATTGGAACACTTGGTCTCTCATTTAACAATTTCTCTGCTCGAAATCTTTTCAAAAAAGATGCCTACCGTCCGCTACCGATGGGAGATGGCCAAAGAGTTTCGCTAAGAGCACAAGCCAGTACTTTCTTCCAAACCTACAGTCTTTCTTTCTCAGAGCCTTGGTTAGGCGGAAAAAAACCTATCAACTTCTCTACTTCTATCTCGCACAGTAAACAATTCTTATTCAATGGAGCGAGAGATGTAGACCGAAGCAAAAGTTTTAATATTAGTACCATTTCTGTCGGTGTAGCCAAACGTCTAACTGTTCCTGACGACTTTTTCACCCTTTCAAACGCTATAAGTTTTCAGTATTATGACTTGAATAATTATACCAATAACAGTTTATTTACATTCGGAGATGGTGCATCAAGAAACTTGGCCTTTACCACAGCACTTACAAGAAACAACAAAGGGACCAATCCTATTTACCCAATGTATGGCTCTGAATTCAGT